>NZ_JBHZAH010000149.1:0-10560 GCF_042754225.1 Rhodococcus sp. NPDC059234 | reverse complement strand
CCCACCGGCTTCTCGGTGGGCGACGCGGCGCCGAGGTCGGAATCCGCGTCGCCCGGGACGCCGCGGTTGCCCGACGCGGTAGGTCCGGCGGACCGGGTGCGCGACGGTCGACGCGCAGCCGCTCCGTCGCGCACCCGACCGCCCGGGCTCTTGCCCGGACGGGACCTACCGCGACCGCTCACCGCTGCGCCCTACTTCGCCCGGATCAGTTCGCGGAACCGTCGAAGGAGAAGCGCGGGAAGGCCAGTTCGCCGGCGTACCGAGCCGCGTCACCGAGGGACTCCTCGATGCGCAGCAGCTGGTTGTACTTGGCGACGCGCTCGCTGCGGGCGGGCGCACCGGTCTTGATCTGGCCGCTGCCGACCGCGACCGCGAGGTCGGCGATGGTGGTGTCCTCGGTCTCGCCGGACCGGTGGCTCATCATGGTCTTGTACCCGTTGCGGTGCGCGAGGTCGACGGCGTCGAGGGTCTCGGTCAGGGTGCCGATCTGGTTCACCTTCACCAGCAGCGCGTTGGCCGCGCCCTTGACGATGCCGTCCTCGAGCCGCTCCGGGTTGGTGACGAACAGGTCGTCGCCGACGAGCTGGATCTTGTCGCCGATCTGCTCGGTGAGCGCGACCCAGCCCTCCCAGTCGTCCTCGCTGAGCGGGTCCTCGATGGACACCAGCGGGTAGGCGCCGAGCAGCTCCGCGTAGAACGCGCCCATCTCGGCGGCGGTCCGGTTCTTGCCCTCGAACTTGTATCCCGTTCCGGCGGTGTAGAACTCGGTGGCCGCGACGTCGAGCGCCAGGGCCACGTCGACACCGAGCTTGAGGCCGGTCTTGGCGACGGCCTCACCGATCAGGTCGAGGGCCTCCTTGGTGCCCGCGACGTCGGGGGCGAAGCCGCCCTCGTCGCCGAGGCCGGTGGACAGGCCCTTGGCCTTGAGCACCGACTTGAGGGAGTGGTAGACCTCGGCGCCCCAGCGCAGCGACTCCTTGAAGGTGGCGGCGCCGACCGGCGCGACCATGAACTCCTGGACGTCGACCCCGGTGTCGGCGTGCGCGCCGCCGTTGAGGATGTTCATCATCGGCACGGGCAGCACGTGGGCATTGGGACCACCGACGTAGCGGAACAGCTCGAGACCCGAGGAGTCGGCGGCGGCGCGGGCGACGGCCAGCGAGACACCGAGCAGGGCGTTGGCGCCGAGCCGGGACTTGTCCGGGGTGCCGTCCGCGTCGAGCAGCTCCTGGTCGACGGCCCGCTGCTCGGTGGCGTCCATACCGATAATGGCGGGCGCGATCTCGCCGAGCACCGACTCGACAGCCTTCTCGACACCCTTGCCGAGGTAGCGGTCGCCGCCGTCACGCAGCTCCACGGCCTCGTGCTCGCCGGTCGAGGCGCCTGAGGGAACCGCGGCGCGCGCGAAGGTGCCGTCGTCGAGCAGCACCTCGACCTCCACCGTGGGGTTGCCTCGGGAATCGAGGATCTCGCGGGCTCCGACCTGCTCAATGATGGCCACGGATGGTTCTCCTTATTGGCGGCTTCGATGTGTTGGCGACGCCAGCGATGTGTGCGGTGACACCACCGCCGACGATTTCGCTACATAGTGCCAGGTCTGAGCCTAACGGCACTAACCGGCCAGGACGGTAGCGGCGCGCGGTCGCGACGGGTCCCGCACGCTCCGCTGCCATCGTCCCCGCACGCTCCGCTGCCATTGTCCCCGCACGCTCCGCTGCCATTGTCACGGGCGTACGCCGACCGAGTAGGCCGCGGCGCGGTAGCGAACCTCCCCCAGGTACTCGACCGACTGGTTGTAAGCCATCAACGCCTGCCGCCAGCCCTCCGCGCCGGTGAGGTCGCCGCCCCTCGCACACAGGTATCGAGCAGCGGTCAACGCGGCGTCGTCGATGTTGTCGGGGTCGGCGACGCCGTCGCCGTTCGCGTCGACTCCCCATCGCTTCCAGGTCTCGGGGATGAACTGCAGCGGTCCCATCGCGCGATCGTGCACCGGGTCGCCGTCCATCGTCCCGCCGTCGGTGTCCGGGATCACGGCGAGGCCGGGGGCGCCGTCGAGCGGAACGCCACGGATCGGGGGGCTCACCCTGCCGTCCGGCGCGACGTGCGCGCCGCGGTAGGTGCCGTGCCTGCTCTCGACGCCGGCGATGCCTGCGATGGTCGTCCACCCGATTCCACAGTCCGGCCGCGACCGGTCCATCACCGCGGCCGCGTACCCGTAGGCCTCGAGTGCGGTCACCGAGATGCCGAGCTCGTCGGACCGGTCCGCCGCCCAGTCGGCCAGCTGATCTGCGCTACGGCCGGGGGCGTCGACGTCGATCGGGGGCAGCGGGGCACCGGGTCCCGGGGGGATGCCCGGCGGGACCGCGATCCTCGGCTCGCCGGCACATCCCGCGAGGACGGCGGCGCCCACCACGACAACGGCGACGCAGCCGAGTAGTCGCCGATTCGGGGTGGTCACCAGGTCCATGATCCACGGCGGGCGAGAGTCGGCGGCAATCCGGGCATACCGGACGACCCCTTAGCTCGGTTCACGAGGCCCGATTGGTAAGTGCTACCTTAGTTGCGTTCCAGAGAAGGTTCGCCTTGCCTATATCGCGGCGGGGACATGCACAGATGAGGAGCCCTTCGTGCTCATCCTCGCCTCGAGCGCGACCGCGCCGAGCATTGCGACGCAGCTGTTCGGCAGCGGCTTGATCGGGGTCCGCGAGGGCCTCGAGACCGGCATCGTCGTGATGATTCTCATCGCCTTCCTGGTCAAGTCCGACCGCCGCGACGCACTCAAGTGGGTCTGGCTGGGCGTCGCCGCTGCTGTGGCGATGGTCGTCGGCATCTTCGTGGCCATCCATTTCGGCACGTCCACCGTCACCGGCATGGCCGCCGAACTGATCAGCGGCATCGCCTCGCTCGTCGCGGTCGTGATCGTCACCGCCATGGTGCTGTGGATGCGCAAGGCCGCGGCGTCCATCTCCGGACACCTCAAGGCGGGCATGAGCAAGGCCCTCGCGGTCGGACCGCTCGCCGTCGCGGCCATGGCGTTCTTCGCGGTCGGGCGCGAAGGCGTCGAGACCGCCCTGCTGCTGGTCGGCTACGCCGAGAACGCCGCGGGCAGCGCCTGGCCGCTGGTCGGGCTGGTCCTGGGCATCGTGGTCGCGGCCGGACTGACCGTCCTGCTCTACTTCGGCGCGGTGCGCATCGACTTCGCCAAGTTCTTCCGCTACACCGGCATCTTCCTGATCGTGGTCGCCGCCGGCATCCTCGCGTACGGCGTGCGCGCGCTGCAGATCGCGGGATGGCTGCCCGGTGGATCGAACCTCGCCTTCGACGCCTCGTCGACCTTCGACACCTCCAGCTGGTACGGCACCGTGCTGCAGGGGATCTTCAACTTCCGGCCCGACCCGACGGTGTTCCAGGTGGTCGCCTGGCTCGTCTACGTGGTCGTGGTGCTGCCGCTGTTCCTGCGCCCCACTCCCCCGAAGTCGGCGCCCGCGCCCGCCGAGGACGAGCCGACCGCCGACCAGACTTCCGACCTCCCCGCATAACCGAAAGGCCCCCGCTCGTGCGTCGTTACACCACTGCCATCGCCCTGACCGCGATCGCGCCCCTCGCCCTCGTGGCCTGCACGTCCAAGTCGGATCAGACGGCGGACTCGATCGCGGTCACCGCGACCGACACCGCCTGTGACGTCGCAGCGAACACCGCCAAGACCGGCACCACAACGTTCGCCATCACCAACAACGGCTCGAAGGTCACCGAGTTCTACGTCTACGGCTCCGGCGACCGAGTGATGGGCGAGGTCGAGAACGTGGGTCCGGGCCTGACCCGTCAGCTGATCGTGAACCTGCCCGAGGCGGGCACCTTCCACACCGCATGCAAGCCGGGAATGGTCGGCGAAGGCATCCGCGCCGAGTTCACGGTGACCGGCGATTCGCTTGCCCCGACCGACGAGTCCGGCCAGCTCGCCGAGGCCGCCGCCGGCTACAAGCGCTACGTCACCAGCCAGGTCTCGGCGCTGCAGGAATCGGCCGCCAAGTTCGTCGAGGCGATCAAGGCAGGCGACATCGAGTCCGCGAAGGCCCAGTACCCCACCGCGCGCACCTACTACGAGCGCATCGAGCCGATCGCCGAGTCCTTCCCCGACGACCTCGA
The DNA here is from genome assembly GCF_042754225.1 of Rhodococcus sp. NPDC059234. Taxonomy (NCBI): domain Bacteria; kingdom Bacillati; phylum Actinomycetota; class Actinomycetes; order Mycobacteriales; family Nocardiaceae; genus Rhodococcus; species Rhodococcus sp. NPDC059234. The sequence goes on along the minus strand of NZ_JBHZAH010000149.1, from coordinate 6,414 downwards.
TCCTCGCCTCGACCTGCGCGAGGCGAACGTCGTTCCCGGCCAGAAGTGGACCGGCTTCCACCGCCTCGAGAAGGACCTGTGGGCCCAGGGACTGCAGCCGGACACCAACGCGGTGGCCGATCAGCTGATCGCCGACCTGAAGGAACTGTCCGACGGCATCGCGGCCGACGACTTCACCGTCGACCCGATTCAGGTCGCCGGCGGCGCACAGACCCTGCTCGACGAGATCTCCCGCACCAAGATCACCGGCGAGGAGGACATCTTCAGCCACACCGACCTGTGGGACTTCCAGGCCAACGTGGACGGCTCGCAGGCCGCGATCGCCTCGGTCCGCCCGATCCTGGACGAGCGAAACAAGGAGCTCGCGACTCGCATCGACCAGCGGTTCGCCGAGCTCGACACCGAGCTCGGCCAGTACCGCCGGGGCGACGGCTTCGTCTTCTACGACACCGTCACGGAGCCGCAGCGACAGGCGCTCTCGCACAAGATCGACGCATTGTCCGCCGAGGTGAGCCAGGTGCAGGGTGTCGTCGCCGCGCAGTGAGCCCGGGTCCGAGGGCAGCCCGGCACCTTCGGACACCTCGACGGGTCGCGGAAAGATCTCGCGCCGCAAGCTCTTCGGTGCGATCGGGGCCGGCGCGGTCGTAGCCGGCGCGGGCGCTGCGGTCGGGCGCCTCACCGCGCCGGACTCCGTGTCCGAGTACGGCGACGTGGTCGCGTTTCACGGTGAACATCAGGCCGGGATCGTCACACCCGCGCAGGACCGGATGCACTTCGTCGCGTTCGACGTGACCACCGATTCGCGAGACGAATTGGTTGCGCTGCTGCAGAAGTGGACCGAGATGGCCGCGCGGATGACCGCCGGCCAGGAGGCGAGTCCGGACGGCGCGATCGGTGCGGGCCAGTACACCCCGCCCAGCGACACCGGCGAGGCACTCGACCTCGACGCGTGCCAGCTGACGCTGACCATCGGATTCGGCCCGTCGCTGTTCACCACGCCCGACGGCAAGGACCGGTTCGGCATCGCCGGCATGCGCCCGGCCGCCCTTGCGGACCTGCCGAAGTTCACCGGCGACGCACTCGAGCCGGCCCGAAGCGGCGGCGACATCTGCATCCAGGCCTGCGCCAACGACCCACAGGTGGCGGTGCACGCGGTCCGCAACCTGGCACGGGTGGGTTTCGGCACCGTCGCGGTGCGCTGGTCGCAGCTCGGGTTCGGTCGAACCTCCTCGACCTCGACTTCGCAGACCACACCCCGAAATCTGTTCGGGTTCAAGGACGGAACCCGCAACATCAAGGCCGAGGAGCAGTCCACGGTCTCGGAGTTCGTCTGGGTGGACCCGAAGGACGACCAGTCCTGGATGGGCGGCGGCTCGTACCTGGTGGCCCGCCGGATCCGGATGCTCATCGAGCCGTGGGACCGGACCGTGCTGCACGAGCAGGAGCGGGTGATCGGGCGGAGCAAGGGCACCGGTGCGCCGCTCGGCCAGAAGGCCGAGTTCGACGAGCTCGACCTCGACTCGAAGGGCCCCCGCGGTCCGCTGATCGACAGGGATGCGCACGTCCGGCTCGCGTCGAAGGAAGAGCTCGGCGGAATCCAGATCCTGCGTCGCGGCTACAACTTCACCGACGGCTCCGACGGCTTCGGCCACCTGGACGCGGGCCTGTTCTTCATCGCCTACTGCCGGAACCCGCAGACGCAGTTCGTGCCGATGCAGTTGTCCCTGTCCCGCAACGACGCCATGAACGAGTACATCAAGCACGTCGGGTCGGCGCTGTTCGCGGTGCCGCCAGGGGTCCGCGAGGGCGAGTTCTGGGGTTCGTCGCTGTTCGGCGCCCAGTCCGGGACGCCTGCGCAGGCCGAGAAGTAGTCAGTAGGCACCGTCCGCCCGGATGACGGCCCCCGCGGTCTTCCACAGGATCATGAAGTCCAGTGCCATCGACCAGTTCTCGACGTAGCGCAGGTCCATGCGCACCGACTCCTCCCAGGAGAGGTCGCTGCGCCCGCTGACCTGCCACAGCCCGGTCAGCCCGGGCTTGACGAACAGGCGACGGCGCACGCCGTCGTCGTACTGCTCGACCTCGGATGCGAGCGGGGGGCGCGGGCCGACCAGTGACATCTGGCCGGAGACGACGTTGACGAGCTGGGGCAACTCGTCGAGCGAGAATCGCCTGAGGAAACGGCCGACGCGCGTCACTCTCGGGTCGTCACGAATCTTGAAGAGCACTCCCGCACCTTCGTTGGCTCGCGTGAGGTCTGCCAGTCGCTTGTCCGCGTCGCGAACCATGCTGCGGAACTTGAGCATCCCGAACTGAATCCCACCGCGTCCGACACGCATCTGCTTGTACAGCGCTGGACCGGGGCTCGTCAGCCGGACCGCACAACCGATGGCGAACAGGATCGGCGCCGCGGCGACCAGCAGGGCGATCGCCAGGACCCGGTCCATGACCGTCTTGGCGATCCACGCGGGACCGGTGAATCGGGGTGCACTCAGCTGCAGCAGCGGCATCGAGGCGACCGGGCTGATGTGGAGGCGTGGTCCCACGATATCCATCATCGCCGGCGCAATCAGCAGGTCCGCGCCGGTGCCTTCCAGGTCCCAGGCCAGCTGCTGGGTGCGCTGAGGCGACCACTGGCTCGACGGCACGATCGCCACCGCATCGTAGCCGTGCAGCGCGACGATACCGACGACGTCGCGCTCGGTGCCGACCACCGGCACGTCCTCGATCGCGAGCGGCAGCCGCCGGCCCGGGGCCAGGTCGGCGAGGCAGACCGCCTCGATCTCCCAACCCGCGTAGGCGGCGCCGCGGGTGCGCCGGATCAGCTCGAGCACCGAGTCCAGTTCGCCCGCCACGACCACGGAGCGGAGGTAGGCACCCGATCGCCTGCGCCGGTGCACCCACCGTCGCAGGGCGTACCTCCCGAGCACGGACAGCGCGGCGGCCAGCGGCAGCGCACCGAACACCCACGAGTGGCCTCCGGTCATGCCTGCCGCGTACCCGAGCACGGCCATGACCGCGATCACCAGCACGTACGCGTATCCGACTCGTCGGAACTCCTCCACCCCGCAGCCCAGAATCCGCGGATCCCACGCGTGCGTGACGGCCAGTGCGATCGACGCGGCCAATGGGACAGTCAGCGCGACAACAATATTGGCCGGGTTCGAGAGAACCGAGACGTTGTGGTAGCCGAGCGTGACGATCGCATCGGCCAGCAGGAAGCTCAGCACGTCGGACGCCACGGCGGCGCGGCGGTAGCGCCCCTCCCAGGACGGGTGCGCCGGGCACGGAAGGGTCAGTGGAGCGCGACTGGCGCGACTGTCCGAACACTCGCTGCAGGGACCCTGCGCTACGCCTGCGCGGCGGGCGGACCCGATTCCGCCGTCGACGACCCTTCCGCATTCGCACATCTGGACAATTCCAACCTGGTGGGTCGGGCCGATCCCTTCCCGATCAACCCGTCCCACAAAACATACTCTGCGCCTGTTATTGCCCGCAACATCGAACAGGTTCCTCTTTTCTGTCCAAATGAACGCCACATAGTTTTCTTTGAAGCGCGATCACGCGCTCGGAGTTGCCCACTCCGCGACCCGCCTCCTGGCGAGGAGCGCCCCCGCCTCGTCCGCAGGAAGCGGGTGGCTGAAGAGGAAGCCCTGGGCGCGGTAGCAGCCGAGGGCGAGCAGCGTTCGCGCAGCGTCCGTCGTCTCCACCCCCTCGGCCACCAGGTCGAGGTTGTACGACTTCGCCAGACTGACAATGGACTTGACGATGGCGAGATCGCCGAAGTTGTGCCCGAGGTCTCTAATGAACTCGCGGTCGATCTTGAGGACGTCCACTTCCAGCTGCTTGAGTTGACCGAGTGAGCTGTATCCGGTGCCGAAGTCGTCGATCGCCACCTTGACCCCCATCTCGGCGAGTCCTTGCAGCGTCACGCGAGTTCGATCCAGATCACTGACCACTGCATTCTCGGTGATCTCCAGACAGATGTCCGCGCCACCGATCCCGTACTCGCCCAGCACCCGGGCCGTCCGGTCGAGAAAGTCGAGGCCCACCAGTTGCGCAGGCGAGACATTGACCCGCAAACACGCGTCGAGGTCGGCGATCTCGGATCGCCACCGCGCGAACTGTCGGCAGGCGGTGCGGAGCACCCAGGTACCGAGTTCCGAAGCGAGATTGGTCGATTCCGCGATTTCGATGAACGATGCGGGGAGCAACAATCCCAGCACGGGGTGGTCCCACCGCACCAGGGCCTCCACTGCGAGGATCTCACCGCTTCGCAGGTCCACCTCGGGCTGATAGACCAGGTGCAGCGAGTCGTCGTTGATCGATGTTCGCAGACTCAGTTCGACAATGTCCCGAATCTCGGATTCGGCACGCATGTCTTCGGTGAAGGTCGCAATAGCATTGCCGCCCTGAGTTTTTGCTGACAGCACCGCCTGATCAGCCTGCCACAGCAGATCCGAACCCGAGCACGTACCCGGCATTCCCACGGCGACTCCGATACTCGCTCCGCGGCTCACCGAGACGCCCCCCACGCTGACACCCGCGCTCACCACCTCCTGGATCCGCGACGCCCGCGTTCGAGCCGTCGCCGGATCGAGTTCGCCGCCGAACACGATGACGAACTCGTCGCCCCCCAGGCGGCCCACGACGTCGTCGGGGGCGCTGTGCTCGCGCAATCGGGAACTCACCGCCACGATGAACGCGTCACCTGCGCTGTGCCCCAGGAAGTCGTTGAGGGACTTGAGGCGGTCCAGGTCGAGAAACAGCATCGCGACGGGTCCTGGCATTCCGCTCGCCATTCGGCGTTCGAGAGCCTCGACCAGGAATCGCCGATTGGCCAGTCCGGTGAGCTCGTCGTGGTCCGCCGTGTAGCGGAGCTGTTCCTCTGCCCGCACCCGCTCCTGGACCTGGGTCAGCATCGCCGCAATGGCCTTGAGCACGTTGACTTCCGCGACACCCCACGTGCAGTACCCGAACTTGATGAAACCCAAGGTCCCGGTCGTCACGTCCCCCGCCAGGAGCGGCACTGCGGCCACGGTCACCTGCGGCACGCCCGTCGCTGCCGCCACCCGGTCCTGGTACTCGTCGTCGTCCTGTCCTGGTCGGACGAACCCGACCTCCTTCAGATTCTCCAGCTTTGCGAATTCCGGGTCGGCGTCGGCGAAGTAGACGACACCCAGCGGATCCGGATCGGGGACGAAGGGCCGCTTGGGCCATTCGGCCACCAGCACGGTCGCGCGGATCTCGTGGTCGTTGCGGCGCAGGAAGCACGCATCCAGCTCGAAGTAGTCGACCACGTCGTGCAGCACCTGATCAGCGGTCGCCGCCCACGTACCGGCGTGCGTGACGCTCAGTCGCGACGCGACAGCGGTGACGAGTTCCTCGAGACTGTGCAACGACATTCGCGTCTCCGTCATCCCGTCTGGCCGCCGGAGGCCCGCTCCGGCTCCAGCGGCCGGCGCCCGCTTCGCACCGAGGCGCGTGGGGCATGACTCAGACGCAGTACGAGCGCGACTGCCTCGCCGGCCGCCACGCGGAACAGGTCGCGAAGCGCAGTCGCGCCGTGCGAGAGCTGTCCGGCGTGCGCGGGCGCGAGCTCACCGAGATCGGTGGCGTCGAGTCCGTACAGGAACACCGGCGAGACGGGCTGCACCGCGAGACCGTGCTCCTCGGCGGCAATCCACACCGACTCGGCCGCGGCGCCGCCGCGCAGGAAGTCCCGTGGCCGATCCCCCGCTACCACCACAGCGACCAGCGCCGAGCTCGACTCCACCCGCTCACGGGTCCGCATACCGAGCGACTGCCCCAGCCCCCACTCGGCCAGGTGTGCCATGGCGTCAGGCCGGCTGAGCACACGCAGCGCCGCGAGGTCGGCATCGTCCAACTCCAGCGAACGCACGTCGATTCCCGAGTCCATCGAGTCCCGACCCGGCCAGCGGAGCTCGCCGATCATCTCCCGGTGCAGTCGCGGATCCAGGAAGCGCACCCGGTCCGAGGCCGCGAACAGCTCGGCCGCCGCCCCGATCCCCGACCGGTCGGTGACCACCGACAGTCGCGCGTCCTCGGCACCCGCCGCATCTGCCAGTGCGCCCGACACTCCGGACTCGACCGGGCGTGGCACCCCCGCCCTGCGATTGGTGCCCCGCCGGAGCATCCCGCCGACCCGACGTGCGAGGTCTTCGTCGGTCCCGGTTCCGAACGTCATGCCGGCCACCAGCATCGGCTGGTCGCCGAAGTACTCGACCGGACCGAGCACGCCCCTCGCCGCAGCCGCGACCCGCGCGTTGTACAACGCGGCGCCGAGTGCGACGTAGCTGCCGCGAAACTGCACGTCCATCGCCGTTGTTCGGTCGGGATCGAGGAACAGCCGCAGCCCGTCCTCGTCGGCGTGCACGGTCCACGGTTGAGCAT
>NZ_JBHZAH010000148.1:0-10616 GCF_042754225.1 Rhodococcus sp. NPDC059234 | reverse complement strand
CCAGCCGACGCGAACGTCTGCGACAAAGTCGCCACACCGTTCACCAGCGTCACCGGACCACCAAGATTCGCGGCACCATCCTTGAACTGCACCGTCCCCGAAGTCGGAGCCGGGGTGACCGTCGCCGTCAGATCGACAGCCTGACCCGTCGACGCGGTCGCGGGCGCGGTCACCGACGTCTGCGTCGCCACATCCGGAACCGACACCGCGATATTCGCCGCAGCCGACGTCGAACCCGAGAATCCGGCAGCACCGGAGAACACCGCAGTGATGCTCTTCGCACCAGCAGCATCGAACGCATGCGACAGAGTCGCCTCACCGTTCACCACATTCACCGGACCACCAAGGTTGGTGCCGCCGTCCTTGAACTGCACCGTCCCCGAAGTCGGAGCCGGCGACACCGTCGCCTTCAGATCCACGGCCTGACCGGTCGACGCCGTCGCCGGAACTGTCACCGACGTCTGAGTCGCCACATCCGGCACCGACACGGCGATGTTCGCCGGAGCCGACGTCGAACCCGAGAATCCGGCAACACCCGAGAACACCGCAGTGATGCTCTTCGCACCCGCAGTGGCGAACGTGAACGGCAACGTCACCGAACCACCCGCCGCATCAACCGGCGCACCGATGTTGGTGTCGCCGTCCTTGAACTGCACCGTGCCACCCGACGGAGCAGGCGTGATGACAGCCTTCAGATCCACCGACTGACCCGTCGACGCGGTCGCGGGAACAGTCACCGACGTCTGCGTCGCCACATCCGGCACCGACACCGCGATATTCGCCGCAGCCGACGTCGAACCGGTGAAGCCGGCAGCACCGGAGAACACCGCAGTGATGTTCTTCGCACCAGCCGCATCGAACGCATGCGACAGAGTCGCCTCACCGTTCACCAGGTTCACCGGACCACCAAGGTTGGTGCCGCCGTCCTTGAACTGCACCGTCCCCGAAGTCGGAGCCGGGGTGACCGTCGCCTTCAGATCGACAGCCTGACCGGTCGACGCGGTCGCGGGAACAGTCACCGACGTCTGCGTCGCCACATCCGGAACCGACACCGCGATGTTCGCCGCAGCCGACGTCGAACCCTGGAAACCGGCAGCACCGGAGAACACCGCAGTGATGCTCTTCGCGCCAGCCGTCGCGAACGTCTGCGACAACGTCGCAACACCATTGGTGAGGTTCACCGGACCACCGATGTTGGTGCCACCGTCCTTGAACTGCACCGAACCACCCGACGGAGCCGGGGTGACCGTCGCCGTCAGATCCACCGACTGACCCGTCGACGCGGTCGCGGGAACAGTCACCGACGTCTGAGTCGCCACATCCGGAACCGACACCGCGATGTTCGCCGCAGCCGACGTCGAACCCGAGAATCCGGCAGCACCGGAGAACACCGCAGTGATGCTCTTCGCACCCGCAGCATCGAACGCATGCGACAGAGTCGCCTCACCGTTCACCAGCGTCACCGGACCACCAAGGTTCGCGGCACCATCCTTGAACTGCACCGTCCCCGAAGTCGGAGCCGGGGTGACCGTCGCCGTCAGATCGACAGCCTGACCCGTCGACGCCGTCGCCGGAACAGTCACCGACGTCTGCGTCGCCACATCCGGAACCGACACCGCGATGTTCGCCGGAGCCGACGTCGAACCCTGGAAACCGGCAACACCCGAGAACACCGCCGTGATGCTCTTCGCGCCAGCCGTCGCGAACGTCTGCGACAACGTCGCAACACCATTGGTGAGGTTCACCGGACCACCGATGTTGGTGCCACCGTCCTTGAACTGCACCGAACCACCCGACGGAGCCGGGGTGACCGTCGCCGTCAGATCCACGGCCTGACCCGTCGACGCCGTCGCGGGCGCGGTCACCGACGTCTGCGTCGCCACATCCGGAACCGACACCGCGATATTCGCCGCAGCCGACGTCGAACCCGAGAATCCGGCAACACCCGAGAACACCGCCGTGATGCTCTTCGCGCCCGCAGTGGCGAACGTGAACGGCAACGTCACCGAACCACCCGCCGCATCAACCGGCGCACCGATGTTGGTGTCGCCGTCCTTGAACTGCACCGAACCACCCGACGGAGCCGGGGTGACCGTCGCCGTCAGATCCACCGACTGACCCGTCGACGCGGTCGCGGGAACAGTCACCGACGTCTGAGTCGCCACATCCGGCACCGACACCGCGATGTTCGCCGCAGCCGACGTCGAACCCGAGAATCCGGCAACACCGGAGAACACCGCAGTGATGCTCTTCGCACCCGCAGTGGCAAAGGTCTGCGGCAGAGTCGCCACACCGTTCACCACATTCACCGGACCACCAAGATTCGCGGCACCATCCTTGAACTGCACCGTGCCACCCGACGGAGCCGGCGTGACCGTCGCCTTCAGATCCACCGCAACACCGGTCGTCGCCGTCGCCGGAACAGTCACAGAAGTCTGAGTCGCCACATCCGGCACCGACACCGTCACGTTCTGCGCCGCCGACTGCGAAGCATCCGCAACCCCGGTCGCCAGGTACTTCGCCACCAGCGAATGCGCACCCGCAACAGGAGTCCACGAATACGTCGCCACACCGTTGTTCAACGCGCCAGTGCCCAATTTCGTAGCACCGTCGTAGAACTCGACGACGTCACCGTTCGCACCACCGGTCACCGTCGCCGACAACGTCGTCGCCTGCCCGACCTGCGCACCCGACACCGCCGCCAACGTCGTCACCGACACGTTCTTGCGAACCGTGATTGCCGGACCCTTGTCCGGGTAGTTACCCGAACCCAAGGTGCCGCTGTAGTACAGCGACGACGACAGCGCAACGCCCCGAGCACAGTCCGCACCGACCTTGTACGAGAACTCGTACGTCCGCAGATTCGGCGAAATGCTCGGATACAACGCCCAACTGCCCGTCACCCGCGCGAAATCGGGACCCTGACTCTCCAGATTCTGCGCAGAACCGTCCACCTTCGCCGACCCCGCAACATACGTCAGGCACGTCGGGTGCACATCCTTGACCGCCTGGATGTACTCCACGACCCCGCCCGTGCGATCGAACACGTTCTTCACCGTGATCGTGTCACCCGCAGCCGGATTCACCTCAGAGATCGTGCGCGTGATTCGCTCGCTGCCGTCGTCCCAAGTCACCGACCCGGACGCAGCCGAAGCCACACCACCACCAATACCCAAACCAACCGCGACAACAGCGACAGCGCTCGGCGCCGCCACCCACCGCCGCATCATCGGACGAGACATGCAGATCCTCCGTTGTATCCGAACACGCGCTCGGCGAGCGCCGTGGAACTTCTACATCTGTTGGGCGCGTTCAGGACCAGGGCACGAACGATCCAGCGCGCATATCGACCAACGGTCCGCTCAGATTCTCCCGGGGAGAACCTGAGCGGACCGGCTTCACATCAGGAGGAGCCGAACATCGACCCCAGAGAACCGGTGCCACCACCGTCACCGGGAGCCGCAGCCACCTCGACCACAGACTTCGCCGACGTCGACCCCGCAAAACCAGCCGCACCCGAATACACCGCAGTGATGTTGCGCGAACCCGCCGCAGCAAACGCATGCGACAACGTCGCCTTCCCATCCACCACAGCCACCGGCACACCGATCGGAGTGTCACCATCCTTGAACTGCACCGTCCCCGACGCATTCGCCGGAGCGACAACAGCCTTCAACTCAACCGCCACACCCGCAGTCGCCGACGCAGGCACCGTCAACACCGTCGACGTCACCACATCAGTGGGCAACGGCTCCGACACCGACACCGACACCGACTGCGACGTCGAACCCAAGAACCCCGCAGCACCCGAGAACACCGCCGTGATGCTCTTCGAACCAGCCGACGCGAACGTCTGCGACAACGTCGCCACACCACCGACCACGTTCACCGGACCACCGATGTTCGTGCCACCGTCCTTGAACTGCACCGTGCCCGACGCATTCGCCGGCGACACCGTCGCCGACAAGTCAACCGCCACACCAACCTTCGCCGAACCCGGCGCAGCCACCACAACCGTCGTCGCCACATCCACAGGAGCCGGATCAGAAACCGTCACCGTCGACACCGCCGACGTCGAACCCAGGAAACCAGCAGCACCCGAGAACACCGCCGTGACACTCTTCGCACCAGCCGACGCGAACGTCTGCGACAAAGTCGCCACACCGTTCACCAGCGTCACCGGACCACCAAGATTCGCGGCACCATCCTTGAACTGCACCGTGCCACCCGACGGAGCCGGCGACACCGTCGCCTTGAGATCCACGGCCTGACCGGTCGTCGCGGTCGCCGGAACAGTCACCGACGTCTGAGTCGCCACATCCACCGGAGCCGGATCAGAAACCGTGACGGTCGACGCCGCCGATGTCGAACCCGTGAAACCGGCGACACCCGAGAACACCGCCGTAATGCTTTTCGCGCCAGCAGTGGCGAAGGTCTGCGGCTGAGTCGCCACACCGTTCACCAGCGTCACCGGACCACCGATATTGGTGCCACCGTCCTTGAACTGCACCGTGCCACCCGACGGAGCCGGCGACACCGTCGCCTTCAGATCCACCGCAACACCGGTCGTCGCCGTCGCGGGCACAGTCACCGAAGTCTGGGTCGCCACATCCGGGACCGCCACCGTCACGTTCTGCGCCGCCGACTGCGACGCATCCGCAACCCCGGTCGCCAGATACTTCGCCACCAGCGAATGCGCACCCGCAACAGGAGTCCACGAATACGTCGCCACACCGTTGTTCAACGCGCCCGTACCCAACTTCGTAGCACCGTCGTAGAACTCGACGACGTCACCGTTCGCACCACCGGTCACCGTCGCCGACAACGTCGTCGCCTGCCCGACCTGCGCACCCGACACCGGAGCAAGCACCGTGGTCGACACGTTCTTACGAACCGTGACCGCCGGACCCTTGTCCGCGTAGTTCCCCGCACCCAACGAACCGCCGTAGTACATCGACGACGACAGCGCAGCGCCCCGAGCGCAATCCGCACCCACCTTGTACGAGAACTCGAACGTCTGCGACTTCGGGTTGATGTTCGGATACACCGGCCAGTTACCGGTCACCCGCGCGAAATCGGGGCCCTGACTCTCCAGGTTCTGTGCGGAACCCGACACCTTCGCCGACCCCGCGACATACGTCAGGCACGTCGGGTGCACATCCTTGACCGCCTGCAACCACTCGACCACACCACCAGTGCGCTCGAACATCGTCGACATGGTGATCACATCACCCGCAGCCGGATTCGCCTCGCTGATCGTGCGAGTGAACTTGCTGCTGCCGTCGGTCCACGTCACCGACGCCGGCGCCGCCGAGGCGACACCGACCCCGGCGGACACCGCGAACCCGGCCGCAACAGCCACCGCACTGACACCGCCGACCACACGCCCCATCATCGGACGAGACATACACACCCTCCATCTGCCCTGGCCGCACCCGTACCGACCAAAACAGGTGGCAAAATGTGCGAAAGTCACGTCACCTTAACCAACGCGTAGCCACTCCGTGATTGAAATTGCCGAATCAACTAGACGATTGTCCAGACTTGTTTCCGCAGTTCACGACCCTCGGCGCGTCGCTCGGCGTGTCTAGTGTCAAACGGAAAGACCGTGGGTGACGAGCGCGGCGAGTTCGGCGTAGGCCTGGGCGTCGTCGAGGCCGGTGGCCTCGGCAACCTGCCTGCACTGGATCCGGACCATCGTCGAGGTGACGACATCGGCCGCGAACTCCGCGTGCACATCGCGGAACTCGCCGGCATCCACGCCCTCGGCGATGAGTTCCTGCACTCGACGGGCCGCGAACCGCGTGTTCCGTTCGTAGACCTCGCGGACAACCGCGTTCGCGGCGAGGTCCTCCATGAATCGAGCAGATGCCGGTCGCAGCTGCTCGCCGACCGCGTCCAGATAGGCCCCGATCCGCACTCGGGCACCGACGGCCCCCGCCAGCCGCGACTCCACACGGTCGGTGGCGCCGCGGAAGAAGTGGACGGTGGCCACCCGCACCAGCTGCTCCTTGCTGTCCGCGAGCGCATAGAGCGTCGACTTCGAGCACCGCAGCCTGCCGGCGATCGCGTCGAGAGTGAGATGAGCGAAGCCGTCCGCGAGCAGCAGGTCGACGAGTTGGTCGAGCAGCTGCGCGCGACGGGCCGCGCCGCGCACCTGGGTTGCCATACACAAAACTGTACTGCAGTATCGTTACCAGTATCGTTTCTCTCGGAGGAGTGTCCCGTGCCCGTCGAACGCCTGCTGCCCAGCCAGGAAGCCCACGACCTCATCGACCTTGTCCGCGACGTCGCGGACAAGGTGCTCGCCCCCAAGGTCGACCAGCACGAGAAGACCGAGACCTTCCCCGAGGGAGTGTTTCCCGCACTCGGCCAGGCGGGATTGCTGAGCCTGCCGTACCCAGAGGAGTTCGGCGGCGGCGGCCAGCCCTACGAGGTCTACCTGCAGGTGCTCGAGGAACTCGGTGCGCGCTGGGCCGCGGTCGCGGTCGCGACCAGCGTGCACAGCCTTTCCTGCTACGCACTCGCCACCGCGGGCACCCCCGAACAGCAGAACAGGTGGCTGCCGGACATGTTGAGCGGCAACATGATCGGCGCCTACAGCCTGTCCGAACCGCAGGCCGGTTCGGATGCCGCCGCGCTCATCTGCAAGGCCACCGCCGTCGACGGCGGCTACCGGATCAACGGCTCGAAGGCGTGGATCACCAACGGCGGGCGCGCGGACTTCTACACCCTGTTCGCGCGCACCAGCGACGAGGGCTCGCGTGGAATCTCCTGCTTCCTCGTCGACCGCGCCACCGAGGGCCTGAGCTTCGGCAAGCCCGAGGAGAAGATGGGGCTGCGGGCCGTCCCGACGACGTCCGCGCACTACGACGACGCCTTCGTCGAGCAGGACCGGATGATCGGCGCACCCGGGCAGGGACTTCCGATCGCGTTCAGCGCCCTGGACTCCGGCCGCCTCGGCATCGCCGCTGTCGCCGTCGGGCTGGCGCAGGGTGCGCTGGACGACGCCGTCGCATACGCCAAGGAACGCAAGGCCTTCGGCAAACGGATCATCGACCACCAGGGCCTCGGGTTCCTGCTCGCCGACATGGCGGCCGCCGTGGACTCGGCTCGGGCGACCTACCTCGACGCGGCGCGCCGGCGCGATGCCGGGCTGCCGTACTCGCGCCAGGCCAGCGTCGCGAAGCTGGTCGCAACCGACGCCGCGATGAAGGTGACCACCGATGCCGTGCAGGTGTTCGGCGGCTACGGCTACACGCAGGACTTCCCCGTCGAGCGGTACATGCGCGAGGCCAAGATCACCCAGATCTTCGAGGGCACCAATCAGATTCAGCGTCTGGTCATCGCGCGGTCGCTGGCAGGCTGACCAGTTGGTCGCGGCGGACGGGGTGGTCTGCGCCGGACCGAGAGTGTTGACGCGGCGTCAGGATCGAGCGAGGCCTCGTCAGGGACGCGTCAAGATCACCCTGTCCACGGACGGGCGGAGGTATCCCTGATCTGCCGGCTCCCTGCCGAGTGGGCGGGTGCCAGTCTGGTCCGAGGAGGTATCGATGAGCTTCCAACTGCATCGCCGCAACCACCGCTCGACCGGTCGTCGGCTCGGGCAGAACACATTGGTCCATGTGCCGGTTCAGGCCGACGCCGAGACTCGGCGCGCGATCGGCCGAGAGCTCGCCGAGGTGATCGAGCAACCGAATCTCGCCCTGGTCGGGCTGTGCTACACCCACATGGGCGATGCGGCCGATCGGCGGGGCATCGGCGCAACGATCGATCTCGTGATCTCGTTGATGGAGCAGGTCCGGCGCGAACACGGTCTGATCCTGTGCGAGTTGGTGATCGAGATCGCCCACCGGCCCGCCGGCCACGAGGCCGACCTGATCGAGTCGGTGGACGAGGCTCTCGACGCCGCGTGCGCCGTCTACCGGTTCCCGCGGCCCAGCGTCACCTTCATGACCAAGCCCGCAGTGCTCGCCGAGGCGTGTGCGGCCCAGCGCGCTGGCTGAGTCCCACGACCGGCGCCGAATGTCGGCAACACCCGGGCAACTCAGTCGCCGCAGCAGCCGCCGGGAACCGAACGGACCTCGCGGGTGGCGGCATTGCGGGCGGCCAGGTCCCCGTCGGCCGGGTAGTCGACCCGGACCAGGCTCAGCCCGTGCGCGGGCGCGACGAGCACGGAGCTGGACCGCTCCCGCTCCTGCAGCAGCGCGACCGTCCATTCCGGTGTACGACGACCCTCCCCCACCGCGATCATCGCGCCGACGAGGCTACGGACCATCGACCAGCAGAACGCGTCCGCACTGACATAGGCCGTGACGATGTCGGCCTCGCGTGACCAGTCGAACCGCTGGAGTTCGCGGATCGTCGTAGCGCCCTCCTTGCGACGGCAGAACGCCGCGAAGTCGTGCAGGCCGATCAGGCCTGCCGACGCCGCCCGCATCGCGTCGAGGTCCAGGTCCTTGGGCACCGACACGGTGTCGCGTGCCCGTAACGGTTCGGCGCCGTAGCGCGCGGTGGTGATCCGGTACTCGTAGTGCCGGCGGATGGCGGAGAAGCGGGCGTCGAACTCGGCCGGCACCGCGGTGACCGCCTTGACCCGCACGTCCGGCGGCAGGAAGCGGGCGAGCCGACGCACGAGACGCTCCGGTTCGGCGGGCGCCGCCGCGGCAGACACATCGAAGTGTGCGACCTGACCCGAGGCGTGCACCCCGGCATCGGTGCGGCCGGCGACGGTCAGCGTGACCGGCTCCCGCAGGATCGTCGAGATCGATTCCTCGAGCACCCCGCAGACCGTGCGCAGCCCGGGCTGGCGGGCCCAGCCGGAGAAGTCGGTCCCGTCGTAGGTGATGTCCAGTCGAAAGCGAACGAACCCGCCGGCCCGGGAAGGGACGGCGGGTTCGTTGCGAGGTTCTGACGCGTTCAGCGTTAGTCCTTCTTGGCCTCGTCCGCGTCGGCGGCGGTGGCGGTCTCGTCCTCGACGGCCTCCACAACTGCCTCTGCGTTCTCGACCTCGGCCTCGGTCGCCTCGGCCTCGACGGCCTCCACGACGTTCTCGGCCGGAGCCTCCTGCGAAGCCTTCACGCGACGCGCGCGGTCGGCCTCGGAGGTGACGGTCTGCTCCTTGACGAGCTCGATGATCGCCATCGGAGCGTTGTCACCCTTGCGGGGGACGGTCTTGATGATGCGGGTGTAGCCGCCGTTGCGCTCCGCGTAGAACGGACCGATCTCCGCGAACAGGGTGTGCACGACATCCTTGTTGCGGATGACCTTCAGCACCTCACGACGGTGGGCCAGGGTGCCGGCCTTCGCGTGCGTGACGAGCTTCTCGGCGTAGGGCCGCAGGGCCTTCGCCTTGGCCT
This sequence comes from Rhodococcus sp. NPDC059234, assembly GCF_042754225.1. NCBI lineage: Bacteria > Bacillati > Actinomycetota > Actinomycetes > Mycobacteriales > Nocardiaceae > Rhodococcus > Rhodococcus sp. NPDC059234. Next base: position 1,257 of record NZ_JBHZAH010000148.1, on the reverse strand, counting down.
CGGTGGTGGTGATGCGACCGTGCTCGAAGAGCGCGGTGGCCAGGTTGGCGAAGATCGCCTTCTGGTGCGAAGCCGACCCGCCGAAGCGGGCACCCTTCTTGGGCTTGGGCATGATGAATCTCCTAGTAAGGACCCAGTGAGCTGGTCTACAGCTGTTCGGTCTCGGCGTAGTCCTGGTCGTTGCCCTCGGTGTCGCTGAAGGCGCCGGCGTCGGTGTCGCTCCACGTTCCGGTGGCGGCGTCGTAGCCGGCAACGGTGGTGGGGTCGAAGGAAGCCGGGCTGTCCTTCAGGGCCAGGCCGAGCGAATGCAGCTTGACCTTCACCTCGTCGATGGACTTCTGACCGAAGTTGCGGATGTCCAGCAGATCGGACTCGGTGCGACCAACCAGCTCGCCGACGGTGTGCACACCCTCGCGCTTGAGGCAGTTGTAGGACCGGACGGTGAGGTCCAGATCCTCGATCGGCAGCCCGAAGGACGCGATGTGATCGGCCTCGGCGGGCGAGGGTCCGATCTCGATGCCTTCTGCTTCGACGTTCAGCTCACGGGCCAGGCCGAAGAGCTCAACCAGGGTCTTGCCCGCCGAAGCGAGCGCGTCCCGAGCGGTGATGGAGTTCTTGGTCTCCACGTCCAGCACGAGCCGATCGAAGTCGGTGCGCTGCTCGACGCGGGTGGCCTCCACCTTGTAGGTGACCTTGAGCACCGGCGAGTAGATCGAGTCGACCGGGATGCGGCCGATCTCGGCGCCGGACGCCTTGTTCTGGACGGCGGGAACGTAGCCGCGACCGCGCTCGACGACGAGCTCGATCTCCAGCTTGCCCTTGTCGTTCAGGGTTGCGATGTGCAGATCCGGGTTGTTCACCGTGACGCCGGCCGGGGGAACGATGTCGCCTGCAGTCACAGCGCCGGGGCCCTGCTTGCGGACGTACATGGTGACCGGCTCGTCCTCTTCGGAGCTCACGACCAGGCCCTTGAGGTTCAGGATGATGTCGGTGACATCTTCCTTCACGCCGGGAACGGTGGTGAACTCGTGCAGGACGCCGTCGATGCGGATGCTGGTGACAGCAGCGCCGGGGATCGACGACAGCAGCGTGCGGCGAAGCGAGTTGCCGAGGGTGTACCCGAAGCCGGGCTCAAGGGGCTCGATGACGAACTTCGAGCGGTTGTCAGCGATGACCTCTTCGGTCAGCGTGGGTCGCTGAGAAATGAGCATTGTTTTCCTCCTGTACGGACGTCCGCTATTTGACGCCCAGATGGAT
>NZ_JBHZAH010000147.1:0-10677 GCF_042754225.1 Rhodococcus sp. NPDC059234 | reverse complement strand
GTTGTCACCGCCCCCCGCACCGGCCGGTTCCCACGTCGGTCCGCGCCGCGGCGATACACATCCCTTGCGTTTTCGGACCGGCGAAAGGTGTAGGCAGGCAACGTGAGTAGTCGATCGAAGGTTCGGCGAACCATGTCCAACCTGGCGGCGGTGCTCGGGCTCTCGAGTCTCGAGGACCGGCCCGTCGCGACAGTCACGGAACCGATGAACGCACGCGAGCCGGGCAGCGGGACGATGTCGCCAGTTCTTGCCTTGACGCGCACGAATGGCTCGGAGGGGGAACGGCTTTGACACGTGAACACGTTCTAGTTAGTATGACCTGCATCACAGACGCCGGGGGGAATGTCGGCCTGCCTTCCCGAGCTGTGCGCGCGAAATTTGACGAGGAGGGACAGTGAACGACCTCCTTGCCGTGCCGCTGCGCGCGGTCGGTGGCTTCTTCGAAATGACCGGGGAGACCTTCCGTGCGATGGTGCGGCCGCCCTTCCAGCATCGCGAGTTCGTCGACCAGTCGTGGTTCGTCGCGCGGGTGTCGATTCTGCCGACCATCCTGGTCGCGGTGCCCTTCACCGTATTGGTGAGCTTCACGCTCAACATCCTGCTTCGAGAGATCGGCGCGGCCGACCTCAGCGGGGCCGGCGCCGCACTCGGATCGGTCACCCAGATCGGGCCGATGGTCACCGTGCTGATCGTCGCGGGCGCGGGCGCGACCGCGATCTGCGCCGACCTCTCCGCGCGCACCATTCGCGAGGAGATCGATGCGATGAAGGTGCTCGGCATCGACCCCATCCAACGCCTCGTCGTCCCCCGGGTGCTCGCGTCGACCGTGGTCGCGCTGCTGCTCAACGGTCTCGTGTCCACCATCGGTATTGCCGGCGGATTCGTGTTCTCGGTCTCTCTGCAGGGCGTCAACCCGGGAGCGTTCGTCAACGGCATCACGCTGTTGACCGGCTTCGGGGAGCTCATGCTCTCGCAGCTCAAGGCAGGTCTGTTCGGCATGATCGCGGGCCTGGTGGCCTGCTACCTCGGTCTCAACGTGAAGGGTGGAGCCAAGAGCGTGGGTGACGCCGTCAATCAGACAGTCGTGTTCGCCTTCATGGCGCTGTTCGTCGTCAATGTCCTGGTCACCGCCGTCGGCATCAAACTGACGGCGGGGTGACCGGATGGCACTCGCACTGACCGGACGATTCCGTGGCACCCGGCGCGGTATGGGCAAGATCTCCCAGTCCATCGACAAGATCGGCGACCACGCGCTGTTCTACGGGCGCGCCCTCGCCGCGGCGCCCAGGGCCGTCTTCCACTACCGCAAGGAAACGATCCGGCTGATCGCCGAGATCAGCATGGGCACGGGTGCGCTCGCCGTCATCGGCGGCACCGTCGTGATCGTCGGATTCCTCACCCTGTTCGCCGGTGGCACCATCGCCGTGCAGGGCTACAGCTCGCTCGGTAACATCGGCGTCGAGGCCCTCACCGGCTTCTTCGCGGCGTTCATCAACGTGCGCATCGCCGCCCCGGTCATCGCGGGCATCGGTCTCGCCGCGACGATCGGTGCCGGCTCGACGGCGCAGCTCGGCGCGATGCGGGTCTCCGAGGAGATCGACGCCCTCGAGGTGATGGCGATCCCGTCGATCCCCTATCTGGTCAGCACCCGTGTCATGGCCGGCATGATCGCGATCGTCCCGCTGTACTCGCTTGCCGTCGTCGCCTCGTTCATCGCGAGCCGCTTCGCCACCGTCGTCATCTACGGCCAGTCCTCGGGCGTCTACGACCACTACTTCTCCACCTTCCTGATACCGACGGACATCCTGTGGTCGTTCGGGCAGGCGATCCTGATGGCGCTGGCGGTCATGCTCATCCACACCTACTACGGGTACAACGCCAGCGGCGGCCCGGTCGGCGTTGGCGTGGCCGTGGGTAACGCGGTGCGCGCCTCGCTGATCGCCGTGGTCACCGTGACCCTGCTCCTTTCACTCGCCATCTACGGCGGGTCCGGCAACTTCAACCTCTCGGGATAGCGCGCATGACCGAATCCACCTGGAAGAAGAAGATCGCGGCGCTGGTGCTCGTGGGGAGCCTGGTAGCCGTCGTGGCTGTCGCGCTGACCATGTTCGCCGGCGGCTTCACCGATTCCGAGCCGGTCACCGTGACCGCGCCGCGATCCGGACTGGTGATGGACCGCGACGCGAAGGTCAAGCTGCGCGGGGTTCAGGTGGGCAAGGTCGCCTCCATCGAGGAGGAAGACGGCCAGGCCCGACTGAATCTGGCGATGGATCCCTCCAAGCTGGACCTGATCCCGTCGAACGCGAAGGTGGAGATCAAGTCCACCACCGTGTTCGGTGCGAAGTACGTCAACTTTGTTGTGCCCGACCAGGCGTCGTCGACGTCGCTCGCCCCGGGCTCGAACATCGAAGCGTCCTCGGTGACGGTGGAGTTCAACACCCTGTTCCAGCACCTGTCGACCCTGCTTCAGCAGATCGAGCCGGAGAAGCTCAACGCCACGCTCGGCGCGATCTCGTCGGCCCTGCACGGTCGCGGGGAGGAGCTCGGACAGCTGCTCGAGGACAGTGACTCGTACCTGAAGACGATGAATCCGACGCTGCCGCAACTGCAGCAGGACCTTGCCGCCGCCGCCACGGTGACCAACACCTACGCGGACGTCACGCCGAACCTGATGAAGCTGCTCGACAACGCGACCGCGACCAGCGGCACCGTCGTCGAGGAGCAGGCGAACCTGAACCTGCTGCTGATGAACGTGACCGGGCTGGCGAACACCGCCAACGAGGTGCTCACCACGAACGAGGCGAACCTGACGAAGTCGCTGTCCCTGCTGAAGCCGACGACGGCGCTGCTGTCCGAGTACTCGCCGAGCATCAACTGCCTGATCGTGGGACTGGACAAGGTGTTGCCGCTCGCCGAGGCACTCGAGGGCGGCAACCAACCCGGATTCAAACTCAGCGCCAGCTTTGTGCCAGGGGCGAAGCCGTACACCTACCCGGACAGCCTGCCCAAGGTCAACGGGACGGGTGGCCCGAACTGCTGGGGCCTGCCCGACTTCGATCCCAGGCGCGACGGCAACGCCAAGTTCGTCGTGACCGACAACGCAACCGTGCCCTACGTGCCGTCGACCAAGGTCGCGGCAAACGTGCCGAGTATGTTCCAGTGGCTTTACGCGGGCGTGGCGCCGCGGGGAGGGCAGAAGTGATGCGGCCGACCACGATCAAGCTGCTCGCGTTCACCACCGTGATGGTGCTGATCTTCGCCGGACTGGCGATCGTGTTCAGCCAGTTCCGCTTCGGCAGTTCCGACGGCTATCGCGCCGAGTTCACGAGCGCGTCCGGGCTCAAGGCCGGCGAGAAGGTCCGTATCGCGGGCGTCCCCGTCGGCTCGGTCAAGAGCGTCTCGGTCGGTTCCGACAACCTCGCGGAGGTCGACTTCACCGTCGACACCAAGTACCCGTTGCTGCAGAGCACGAAGGCGACGGTTCGCTACGAGAACCTGGTCGGAGACCGCTATCTCGAGCTGCTCGAGGGTGCCGGTTCCGCGGAGTCTCTCGGCGACGGCGGCACCATTCCGCAGTCGCAGACCTCGCCCGCGCTCGACCTGGACCTGCTGCTCGGCGGTTTCAAACCGCTCCTGCGCGGCCTGGATCCCAAGCAGGTCAACGACCTCACCGGCGCGCTGGTGCAGGTGTTTCAGGGTCAGGGCGGCACGCTGGTCTCGTTGCTGGGCAGCACCAGCTCGTTCACCTCGACCCTCGCGGACCGGGACAAGCTGATCGGCGACGTGATCACCAACCTCAACACGACGCTCAAAACGATCAACGACAAGGGCGATCAGTTCTCGACCACCATCGACCAGCTCCAGCAGTTGGTGAGCGGGCTGGCCAAGGACAAGGATCCGATCGGCAACGCGATCCCGAAGATCGCCACCGCCACCGGTGATCTGGCTCAGCTGCTCGAGGGAGCCCGCCCGGACCTGCAGGCCACGATTACCGAGGCCGGCCGCGTCGCAAACCAGCTCGACCAGGGCCAAGACACGATCAACTGGGTGCTCGAGCGGCTGCCCGAGGACTACAAGAAGCTGATCAGGACCGGTTCCTACGGTGCTTTCTTCCAGTTCTACACGTGCTCGGTCGGGTGGAAGTTCTCCGGACCGGACGGCAAGGAGCTTCACGTGGAACTCCCGACGACCCCGGCCCAGACCACCGGAAGGTGTGCACGGCTGCCATGAGCCATCGCGAGGCAAGAAATCCAGTACAGATCGGCATCATCGGGATCGTCGTCGCGGCATCTCTGGTGCTCGCCGGCCTGCAGTACGACCGGCTGCCGTTCCTCTCCGGTGGCGCCCGGTACCAGGCCTACTTCGAGGACGCCGGTGGCCTGCTCACCGGCGACTACGTCACCGTCGCCGGCGTCAACGTCGGCAAGGTGGACAAGGTCGATCTCGACGACCAGAAGGTGCTCGTCACGTTCTCGATGAACGAGGGCATCGGCCTGGGCGACAGCACCCGGGCCGACATCAAGACCAATACGATCCTCGGCCGCAAGTCGCTGCAGATCAGCCCGGAGGGTGCCGGTTCGATGCGGGCGGGCGGCGTGATCCCGGTGGACCGCACCAATTCCCCGTACTCGCTCAACGACGCTCTCGGCGACCTGACGAACAGTGTCTCCGAGCTGAACACGAAGCAGTTGAACGATTCGCTCAACGCGATGTCCGGGGCGCTGGCGAACACCCCGCCGGAGCTCCGGTCCGCGCTCGACGGGATTTCCCGGCTCTCGCAGAGCATCAACAGCCGCGACCAGAGTGTGCGGGATCTGCTCGCCAAGGCCGAGAGCGTGACGAAGATCCTCGCGGACCGCAGCGGCCAGATCAACTCGCTCATCGTCGACGGCAACCAGCTGCTCGGCGAACTCGACCGCCGGCGCGCCGCGATCAGCCAGCTGATCACCAACATCTCCTCCGTGTCGCGGCAGCTGACCGGCCTGGTCCAGGACAACGAGCAGCAGATGAAACCCACACTGGACAAGCTCAATTCGGTGGTGGGTGTGCTGCAGAAGAACAAGGACAACATCGGCAAGGCGCTCGACGGGCTGGGTCCGTACGCGACCGCGCTGGGTGAAGCCGTGAGCAGCGGGCCGTTCTTCGACGCCTATGTCGCGAACTTCAGCGTCGGCGCATTGACCCAGACCTTCACCGACTCGCTGGTCTGGCCCGGCCACGTGCCGAAGGATCTGCAGCAGTTGCCGCCGCTGACCACCGAGCTCAAGGATCCGAACCGATGAGTGCCCCGATGACGAGTCGTAAGAAGTGGCTGCTGCGCGGCGGCATCGCCGCCGTCGTGGTGGCGGCCCTGGTCGCGGGGGCGTTCGTGCTGTTCCCCGGGCTCGGCAAGACCACCATCACGGCGTACTTCCCGACCACCACGGGGCTGTACGCCGGCGACGACGTGCGGGTGCTGGGCGTGAAGGTCGGCAAGATCGAGAGCATCGACCCCTCCGGCGACAACGCTAAGGTGGTCATGAATGTCGACCGCTCGGTGGAGATTCCGGCCGATGCCAAGGCGATCATCGTGGCGCCCAGCCTCGTTGCGGCGCGCTTCATCCAGCTGACGCCGGTCTACTCCGGGGGCGAGGCGATGAGCGACGGCGGCTCGATCCCGGTGAAGAACACGGCGGTTCCGGTGGAGTGGGACGAGATCAAGACCGAACTGACCAAGCTCTCCGACGCGCTCGGACCGCAGGGTGCGGCGGATCAGGGTTCGCTGGGCACCTTCATCGACACCGCCGCGGCGAATCTTGACGGCAACGGCGATTCGTTGCGGACCACCCTGCGTGAGCTCTCGGACACTATGAAGACCCTCTCGGACGGACGCACCGACCTGTTCGGGACGATCCGGAATCTGCAGGCGTTCGTGACCGCGCTGTCGTCGAGCAATCAGCAGATCGTGCAGTTCGGCGGGCGGCTGGCGTCGGTCTCCTCGATGCTGGCGGACAACTCCGACGAGCTGGGCAAGGCCCTCGGCGACCTCGACCTGGCGATGGGCGACGTGCAGCGCTTCGTGAAGGAGAACCGGGAGAGTCTGACCGAGCAGATCGGTCGGCTGGCGGACGCCACCGAGGTCCTCGTGCAGAAGCGCCCGGAGCTCGAGCAGGTTCTCCACGTCGCGCCGAACGCGCTGGCCAACTTCAACAACATCTACGCTCCCGCGCAGGGATCGCTGAACGGCGCCTTTGCAGCGAGCAATGCGCAGAACCCGATCACCATGGTGTGCGGCCTGGTGCAGGGCCTCGAGACGAACGATTCGGGGAAGAGCGCGGACCTGTGCAAGGAGTTCCTCGGACCGGTACTGAATTCCGTGGCCCTGAACTACCCCGGCTTCCTCACCAACCCGGCGATCGGCGCGTGGGCGAAGCCCGACCAGATCGCGTACTCGCCGCCGAGTTTGGCGAACAAGGCGCCGGCCACCACCGCGGCGAACACCGTCGCTGGGCCGCTCGCGGCGATGCCCACCGTCACCGTGCCCAAGGATCTCGGGGCACTGCTCAAGCCGGGAGGCGGTCGATGATCACCCGCTCGAAGACCCGACGCAAGGTCGCGATGGTGTCCGTCGCGTTCGGGCTGACGTTGACCCTCACCGGATGCGAATGGAACGGGCTCAACTCGCTTCCGTTGCCCGGCACCCAGGGCAAGCAGGACGGCTCGTACACGGTCGAGATCGAAATGCCCAATGTGACTACGCTGTCCCAGAATTCGCCGGTGCGGGTCAATGACGTGACCGTCGGAACGGTGTCCGGGATCGAGGTGCAGAACTGGCATGCGCTGGTGACGGTGTCGCTGAATCCGGACGTGCAGCTGCCGGCGAACGCGACGGCGAAGATCGGCCAGACCAGCCTGCTGGGCTCGCAGCACCTCGAACTGGCGCCGCCGGTGGGGATCGCGCCGCAGGGCACGCTGAAGGACGGGGACGTGATCCCGCTCGAGCGGGCCGGTGCCTACCCGACGACGGAGCAGACCTTGTCCTCGCTGTCGGTGGTGCTCAACGGGGGCGGCCTGGCCCAGATCAACGACATCACCAAGGAGCTGAACGCAGCGTTCGACGGTCGCACGGATTCGGTGCGGGACCTGTTGCCCCAGCTCGACAACCTGGTCGGCAGCCTGGACAAGCAGCGCGGGGACATCCTGTCCGCGATGGAGGGCATCGACAAGTTGGCGGGTACCGTCAACCAGCAGAGCGCCACCCTCACAGCTGCACTCGACGGCATTCCGCCGGCGCTCGAGGTGTTGGTCGGGCAGCGGCAGAATCTCACCGACGCTCTTGTTGCGCTGGGGAATTTCAGTGACACGGCGACACGCGTGATCAACCAGAGTGGCGACGACCTGAAGGCCAATCTGAAGTCGCTGGCGCCGCTGCTGAACGAGTTGGCCGCGACCGGCAGCGCGCTCACCAATGTGCTCACCCTGATGCTCACGTTCCCGTTCGCGATGAAGAATTTGGACCAGGTGTTCCGGGGTGACTACGCGAACCTGATGATGACGATCGACATGACCAACCAGCGGTTGGACACGAACTTCCTGACCGGCACGGGTCTCGGCGGCACTCTCGGCGGTGTGGAGGGTGCGCTCGGGACCATCGCCGGGACCGCGGGTCAGGCGGCAAATCCGTTGCAGGTGCCAGCGCCGAAGCGTCCCGATCTCATTCAGCCTGAGCCGAAACCGGCTGCCGCACCGGTAATTCCGGGTCTTCCGCAGCTCCCGAAGATTCCGGGACTGCCGCAGCTAGGAGCGCCCAAGCCATGATGCTCACGAAGTTCGTCCGCGCTCAGCTGATCATCTTCTCGATCCTGACCGTGATCGGTCTGGTGGTGATGGCCACCCAGTACGTCCGGCTGCCTGCACTGTTCGGGATCGGCCGCTACGACGTCACCGTGCAACTGCCGTCGACAGGCGGCCTGTACCCGCACGCGAACGTGGCGTACCGGGGCACGAACATCGGCACCGTCGACGAGGTCGTGCTCACCGACACCGGGGTGGACGCCAAGCTGTCCATCGACAGCGGTTACGACATTCCGGCCGACGTGGACGCGACGGTCAAGAGCGTCTCGGCGATCGGTGAGCAGTACGTCGATTTGATCCCGCGCACCGATTCCGAGCCGTATCTGTCGGACGGCGACGTGATCCCGCTCGACAGGTCGGCGGTTCCGACCGATGTCGGCTCCATGCTCGACCAGGCCGACACGCTGGTGAAGAGCATCTCGAACACCCAGTTGAAGCTGGTGGTGGACGAGTCCTTCAAGGCGTTCAACGGTGCCGGACCGGACCTGCAGCGGCTGATCGACTCGGCGCGACTGTTCATTCAGGAGGCCAACAAGAACGTCGACGCCACCAAGACGCTGATTGACCAGGCCGGTCCGCTGCTCGACACCCAGGTGGTCAGCAGCGACGCGATCCGATCCTGGACCCGGGACCTGGTGACCTTCTCGAACCAGCTGCGGGCCAGCGACCCCCAGATTCGGGACCTGCTCGAGAAGGGGCCCGAGGCCGCGCAGCAGGCGAACGAGCTCTTCCAGGGACTGCAACCCACACTGCCGCTGCTGCTGACAAACCTGGTCAGCGTCGGCGAGGTCGGCGTGATCTACAACAAGAGCATCGAGCAGGTTCTGGTGACCTATCCGCCGCTCGTCGCCGGACTGATGACCGCCGCGAAGAAGGGTCCCCTCGAAGACGGGGCGATCGTGAACTTCGCACTGGAGGTGAATGATCCGCCGCCGTGCACCACCGGCTTCATTCCCGCCGACCAGTGGCGGTCGGGCGACCAGGTGTCCACCCCGGACACCCCGTCCGACATCTTCTGCAAGGTGGCACCGAACGATCCCACCGCGGTTCGCGGCGCCCGCAACTACCCGTGCATGGAGTTCCCGGGCAAGCGGGCAGGGACGGTCGAGGAGTGCAAGAGCCCGGAAGGCTACGTTCCGCTGGGTAACAACCCGCCCAACGGCCCCCCCAAGGATCCGTCTGTACCCTCGTACAAGACGGTTCCCAGCTCGTATCAGGGAACCGGAGGCGCGCCAGTCACGGCACGACCGTACGACCCAACCACGGGCAAATACACGACCGCCGACGGTCGCCTGTACTCCCAGCCCGCGCTGGCCACGGGGGGTAAGCCGAGAGAGGATTCGACGTGGCAGACGATGATGACACGTCAGCAGGGCTGACGCCCACGAAGAAAGAAGCAGCCACGCGTAGGCGCGCGAGTCGAAGCGCCGGACCGGCCAAGGACCGGCCGGCGGTGGAGATCGTCGAGAAGGCGGCCGCGGCGACGACCGTCGATGCGGCTGTCGCGGAGCCGAAAGGGGTAGCCCCGGAGGCGGGTGCCTCGGCTGACGCGACGCCGAAGGTCGACCTGGCCAAGGGCGAGCCGGCCACCGCCACCGAGATTCCGGTCGCCGACGAGGAGAAGGACGACTCGGAACCCGTGGCTGAGACGTCCCCGTCGAAGGCCTCGCGCAACTGGCGCCGGCTCGCCGCGATCGGCGGCGTCGCAGTGCTGGTGGTAGCGCTTGTGGTCGCCGGGATCGTGCTGCTGATCGACCGGAACTCCGCCAACGAGCGCGACGCCAAGCGTGGCCAGTTCGACCAGGTGGCCCGACAGACGGTGCTCAATCTGACCACCATCAAGCCGGACACCGCCAAGGAGGACGTCGACCGCATCCTCGCGGGAGCCAGTGGCGAGTTCAAGTCCGAGTTCGACGGTCGCCAGGACCCCTTCGTCAGCGTGGTCAAGGAGGCCGGGGTCACCACCGTCGGCAAGATCATCGAATCGGGGATCCAGAGCGAAGACGGTAATACCGCAAAGGTTCTCGTCGCGGCGCGCGCCGACGTCAGTACCCCGGACAACACGCAGAACGGCCCGCGCGACTTCCGGATGCGGGTGACCGTCACGGACGACGGCGGGACCATGACGGCGTCGAAGGTGGAGTTCGTGCCATGAGCGAAGACGAGAAGTCGGTGAAGCCGACCGAGCCCACTGACGTGGATTCCATTGCGGCCGAGCAGAACACGGCCGAGCAGAAGGTCGACGGGGCCGCCGCTGTCGGCGAGGCCGCAACTGACGACGTCGCCGCCGAGGACGCCGCGGCGCCTTCGGGCGGCAAGCGTGATCCGCTGCGCATCGCGCTGGCGGCGATCGCGGGCGTGCTCGTCCTCGCGCTGGCGGGCGGTGTCGGCTGGCTGTACTGGGGCCACCGGCAGGACGTCGCGACCGAGCAGGCCCGCGTCGACGCGGTGCAGGCCGCGGGCGACCAGGCGAAGGCGATGCTGTCGTACGACTACAACAAGGTCGACGACCAACTTGCCGCGGCCGCAGACGGTCTCACCGGTTCGTTCAAGGACGACTACACCAAGCTGGTGCAGGAGACGATCGCCCCGGGTGCCAAGGAGAAGAAGCTCACCGTCCAGGTGACCGTGCAGGCGGGCGCGCCCGTTTCCGCGACTCCGGACGACGCGGTGGTGCTGCTGTACCTGAACCAGATCACCACGAGTTCGGATGCGCCGGAGGCGGCGACGACCGGTAGCCGGGTGCGGATGGAGATGCACAAGGACGGCGACCGCTGGCTCACCGCGCGCCTGACGCCGGTGTAGCCGCCGGCAAGGCAGAAGAAGGGGCGCGGCCCCGGGGAG
>NZ_JBHZAH010000146.1:0-10969 GCF_042754225.1 Rhodococcus sp. NPDC059234 | reverse complement strand
CGACCGGGAACGGTCGGGGGCAGCGGGTTCACTCGAGGCGATCGGAGCCGATCAGGCCTCCGAGTCGGCGCCCTTCTCGGCCGGCGCGTCGGAGGCCGCGGCCTCGTCCTCGACCGGGATCAGCGAGATCTTGCCGCGGTTGTCGATGTCCGCGATCTCGACCCGGATCTTGGAGCCGACGTTCACGACGTCCTCGACCTTGTTGATCCGCTTGCCGTTGCCCAGCTTGCTGATGTGCACCAGTCCGTCGCGGCCCGGGAGCAGCGAGACGAACGCGCCGAAGGCGGTGGTCTTGACGACCGTGCCGAGGAAGCGCTCGCCCACCTTGGGCAGCTGCGGGTTGGCGATGGCGTTGATCATGTCGATCGCGGCCTGCGCAGACGGTCCATCGGTGGCGCCGACGAACACGGTGCCGTCGTCCTCGATGGAGATGTTCGCACCGGTCTGCTCGGTGATGGAGTTGATCATCTTGCCCTTGGGGCCGATGACCTCGCCGATCTTGTCGACGGGCACCTTGATGGCCGTGACGCGCGGGGCGTACGGGCTCATCTCGTCCGGGGTGTCGATGGCCTCGGCCATGACCTCGAGGATCGTGGTGCGGGCGTCGTGCGCCTGCGACAGCGCGCCGGCGAGCACCTGCGAGGGGATGCCGTCGAGCTTGGTGTCCAGCTGCAGGGCGGTGACGAAGTCCTTCGTGCCCGCGACCTTGAAGTCCATGTCGCCGAAGGCATCCTCGGCGCCGAGGATGTCGGTCAGTGCGACGTACCGGGTCTCGCCGTCGACCTCGTCGGAGACCAGGCCCATCGCGATGCCGGCGACCGGCGCCTTGAGCGGCACACCGGCGTTGAGCAGCGACAGGGTCGAGGCACAGACCGAACCCATGGAGGTGGATCCGTTGGAGCCCAACGCTTCCGAGACCTGACGGATGGCGTAGGGGAACTCGTCCTGGCTCGGCAGCACCGGCATCAGGGCGCGCTCGGCGAGCGCGCCGTGGCCGATCTCGCGGCGCTTCGGCGAACCGACGCGGCCGGTCTCACCGGTCGAGTACGGCGGGAAGTTGTAGTGGTGCATGTAGCGCTTGCTGGTCTCGGGGCCCAGCGAGTCGATCTGCTGCGCCATCTTGACCATGTCGAGGGTGGTGACGCCCATGATCTGGGTCTCGCCACGCTCGAACAGCGCGGAGCCGTGCGCCCGCGGGATCACGGCGACCTCGGCGGAGAGCGACCGGATGTCGGTGATGCCGCGGCCGTCGATCCGGAAGTGGTCCTTGAGGATCCGCTGCCGGACGAGCTTCTTGGTCAGCGAGCGGAACGCCGCGCCGATCTCCTTCTCGCGACCCTCGAAGTTCGGGGCGACCTGCTCGAGCACCTCGACCTTGACCTCGTCGGTCTTGTCGTCGCGCTCCTGCTTGCCCGCGATGGTCAGCGCGGCACCGAGCTTGTCGGTGGCGGCGGCCGCGACGGCGGCGTAGACGTCGTCCTGGTACGCCGGGAACACCGGGTAGTCGCCGGTCGGCTTGGCGGCCTTCTCGGCGAGCGCCTGCTGCGCCTCGCAGAGCCGGGCGATGAACGGCTTGGCGGCCTCGAGGCCCTGCGCGACGACGGCCTCGGTCGGCGCCTGCGCGCCGCCCTCGATCTTCTCGATGACGTTGTCGGTGGCCTCGGCCTCGACCATCATGATCGCGACGTCGGCGCTGTCCCCGGAGCCGGAGACGATGCGGCCGGCGACGACCATGTCGAAGACGGCGTTCTCGAGCTGCTCGACGGTCGGGAAGGCGACCCACTGGCCGGCCTTGTTCTCGTCGGAGACGATCAGCGCGACGCGGACGCCACCGACCGGGCCGGAGAACGGCAGGCCGGCGATCTGGGTGGACGCGGATGCGGCGTTGATCGCGACGACGTCGTACAGGTCCTTCGGGTCGAGGCTCAGGACCGTCACGACGACCTGGATCTCGTTGCGCAGACCGTCGACGAACGAGGGGCGCAGCGGCCGGTCGATCAGGCGGCAGGTCAGGATCGCGTCGGTCGAGGGACGGCCCTCACGACGGAAGAACGAGCCGGGGATGCGGCCCGCGGCGTACATGCGCTCCTCGACGTCCACCGTGAGGGGGAAGAAGTCGAAGTGCTCCTTGGGGTGCTTGCTGGCGGTGGTGGCCGACAGCAGCATGGTCTCGTCGTCCAGGTAGGCGACGACGGCGCCGGCAGCCTGCTGGGCGAGGCGGCCGGTCTCGAAACGGATGGTGCGGGTGCCGTAGCTCCCGTTGTCGATCACGGCGGTGGATTCGAACACGCCCTCGTCGACCTCTACTGCGGAATTGACTGTCATCTCTACTCTTCTCTTCCCTCTCGTCTTTGCCGTATCCGCGTGGCCGGCGCGCCCCTCCTGGGCGCGGCGGCGTACCTCTGCGCGGTGGCGGCCATCGATCGAAGCCCTTCGGGGATCGTGAACATCGTGCTCACGACCCGGCCGAGAGGCCACTACCGAGGACCGACGCCACGGCGGTACGTACGGCTGGATCTCGTAGATCCGGGTACTGCTGGTCTTGCTCTATCTGGTCGAACTATCTGGTCGAACAAAAACCCTGGTGGTACAAACACCGGTAGCCAACGAGGCTCAGTCTATGCATTCGCCTCGCTGGCTACCGGGATGTTCACGGTGCGCGTCGGATACTTATCGACGCAGACCCAGACGCTCGATCAGCGAGCGGTAACGCGCGATGTCCACCTTCTGGACGTACTTGAGCAGACGACGACGGCGTCCGACCAGCAGCAGCAGGCCGCGGCGGGAGTGGTGATCGTGCTTGTGCGCCTTCAGGTGCTCGGTGAGGTCGACGATGCGCTTGGTGAGCATGGCCACCTGCGCCTCCGGCGAACCGGTGTCGGTCTCGTGCAAGCCGTACTCCGAGAGGACGGCCTTCTTCTCTTCGGTGGTCAAAGCCACTGTGAATCTCCTGATCACTGACGTCCGCGCACTGTTTACAGCAAGTGTGGCCACCGCGGACCGCAGCACACACCGAGAGGCAATCCTACCAGGGCGAACGGGGCGGGCAGGAGCGGAGCCTGCGGAGCGAGCGAGGTGGGCAGGAGCGGAGCCTGCGGAGCGACCCGGGTGGCCGGAGTGTGCTCCCGCGCCACCGTCAGCCGCGGTGGTGCAGGTCCGCTCTGGTCAGGATCTCCCGGGCGGTGTCCGCGTCCCGGCCCATCTGCTCGATGAGCGCCTCGACCGAGTCGAACTTCTCCATGCCGCGCAGACGATCGACGAAGTCGACGGCCACGTGCTGGCCGTACAGGTCGGCCTCGCCGTCGAGGACGAAGGCCTCCACGGTGCGGGTACGGCCGGAGAAGGTCGGGTTGGTGCCGATCGACACGGCCGCCAGGTGACGCTCCCCCGGCGCGACGGTACCGATCACCGGTCCCGGCCCGAGCACCGTGAACCACGCCGCGTACACCCCGTCCGCGGGGATCGCCGAGTGCATCGGCGGCGCGATGTTGGCGGTCGGGAAGCCGAGTTCACGTCCGCGGCCGTCGCCGTGCACCACGACGCCCTCGACCCGGTGCGGCCGCCCCAGCGCCTCCGCGGCAGCGCCGACGTCACCGGCGTCCACGCAGGATCGGATGTAGGTGGAGGAGAAGGTGACCGCGTGTTCGGCGAGCAGGTTGACCCCGTCGACGGCGAACCCGAAGCGGCCACCGATCTGGCGCAGCAGGTCGACCGTGCCCGCCGCCTTCTTGCCGAAGGTGAAGTTCTCCCCGACGACAACCTCGGCCACGTGCAGCCGCTCCACGAGGATCTCGTGGGCGTAGCGCTCCGGGGTGAGCTTCATGAAGTCGGTCGTGAACGGCATCACGCAGAACACGTCGATGCCCAGTTCCTCGGCCAGCTCGGCTCGTCGCGCCAGCGTCGTCAGCTGCGCCGGGTGACTGCCCGCCCGCACGACCTCCATCGGATGCGGGTCGAAAGTCATGAGCACACTGGGGATTCCGCGCTCGCTCGCCGCCTTCACGGCGCGACTGATCAGTTGGGCGTGACCTCGATGCACACCGTCGAAAACGCCGATCGTGAGTACACAACGCCCCCAATCGGCAGGCACATCGTCGAGACCTCGCCACCTCTGCACGCATCGCAGCCTACGGCCCTGCGTGAGACGCGTCATCTTCGGATTCGGTACGCGGGTGTCGTGGCGGCACGACGGGCCGACATTGCCTAAGCTCGACCCGTGGGCGAACGCAAGACTGGACCAGCAATGACGACCGCGAAGGCCGCCGGCGCGGGGACTCTCACCACGGTCGCGCAGGACTACCTCAAGGTGATCTGGACCGCGGGTGAGTGGTCCGGCGAACAGGTGTCGACGAAGATGCTCGCCGAGCGGATCGGGGTGTCGGCGTCG
Source organism: Rhodococcus sp. NPDC059234 (assembly GCF_042754225.1). Taxonomy (NCBI): domain Bacteria; kingdom Bacillati; phylum Actinomycetota; class Actinomycetes; order Mycobacteriales; family Nocardiaceae; genus Rhodococcus; species Rhodococcus sp. NPDC059234. Next base: position 6,582 of record NZ_JBHZAH010000146.1, on the reverse strand, counting down.
ACCGTGTCCGAGGCGATTCGCAAGCTCGCCGACCAGGGCCTGGTGGACCACGCACGGTACGGCTCGATCTCGCTGACCGACCGCGGTCGCGCGGCCGCGGTCGCCATGGTGCGCCGGCACCGGCTGATCGAGACCTACCTGGTCAACGAGCTCGGATACGGCTGGGACGAGGTGCACGACGAGGCCGAGGTGCTCGAGCACGCCGTCTCGGACCTGATGATCGCCCGGATCGACGCCAAACTCGGTCACCCCGAGCGCGATCCGCACGGCGACCCCATCCCGGCGCCGGACGGGTCGATCCCCTCCCCGGCCGCCCGTCAGCTCAGCGACTTCACCGACGGCCAGTACGGCCGGATCGCGCGGATCTCCGACTCCGATCCGGCGATGCTGCGGTACTTCGACTCGGTCGGCATCGCGCTCGATCTGACCGTGACCGTGCTCGAACGGCGCGACTTCGCGGGCACCGTCTCGGTGCGGCTGGGCGACGGCGACACGGTGGAACTCGGCAATCCGGCCGCCGACGCGATCTGGCTCGTCGAGGGCTGATCGCGCGAGGCCCGCCGCACAGCGGCACCGGCACCGGGACCGGGACCGGGACCGCCCATAGGGTCCGCCGACCCCGCCGGGTCGCGGACTACAGGCCGCGAAGGGTCGCCGGGCGAACCACCATCACCGAACTGGCGCGCCGGCCACGCTCCTGCAGCAGGGCGATCGTGTGCCCGTTCGGGTCGATGGCGGCGTACGTGCCCGGGATCCCGACCGGTTCGAGCCAGCGCCCTTGACTGATGGACTCCGCCTCCTCGGCGGTGATCTGACGGTGCGCGAACGCGGTCTGCGCGGCGTGGTCGATGTCCAGGCTCACCGCCGGGTCCTCGGCCAACTGCTCGAGGGTGCGCGCGTGCTCGAGGGTGAACGGTCCGACCCGGGTGCGCCGCAGCGCCGTCAGGTGCCCGCCGACGCCGAGGGCCGCGCCGAGGTCGCGGGCCAGCGCCCGGACGTAGGTGCCGGACGAGCACTCGACCTCGACGTCGAGATCGACGAACGCGCCGTCCCGGCGAGCGGCCGTCACCTCGAACCGGTCCACCGTCACCGGACGGGCTTCCAGCTCGAACTCCTCGCCCTGCCGGATCAGCTTGTGCGCCCGCTGCCCGTCGACCTTGATCGCGCTGACCGACGACGGGACCTGCGAGATGTCGCCGGTCAGGGTGCTCGTCACGGCCGCGATCTCCGCATCGGTGACCGCGGAGGCATCGGCCTCGGTGAGCACCTCGCCCTCCGCGTCGTCGGTGGTCGTCGCCTGCCCGAGCCGGATCGTCGCCGAGTACGCCTTCGTCGTCAGCGCCAGCAATCCGAGCAGCTTGGTGGCCCGCTCGATGCCGAGGACGAGGACACCGGTCGCCATCGGGTCCAGCGTGCCCGCGTGCCCGACCTTGCGGGTGTGCAGGATCTTGCGGCAGCGCGCGACGACGTCGTGGCTGGTCATGCCCGCGTCCTTGTCGATGATCAACAGCCCGGCGCCGTCGAGGCCGGAGGACGGTTTGCGGTGAGAAGGCACGGGATTCGAGACTACTGGACGGTGATCGCGGCGATGACGAGCCCGTCGGCGACCAGCCAGCGTCCGTCGAAGGAGCTCAGCGGCGGGCCGTCGGTGGTCTGTCCGGGCACCAGCAACTCGGAGCGGAAGGCACCGGTCAGCTGCCGTCGGGGTCGCTCCGCCGGCTCCGCTCCTGGCCCGTCGCCGGCCTCGGACAGGGTCAGCGTGATCCGCGCGTCCTCGAAGCCGAGCCATCGCCCGGTGAGGGGGAACCACGCCTTGTAGGTGGCCTCCTTGGCGCAGAACAGCAGCCGGTCCCAGTGCACCCGGTCGTCCGCCTTCGCGGCGAGTTCGATCCGTTCCTCCGGCAGGCTCACCGCATCGAGCACGCCGTCCGGCAGCGGACCGTGCGGCTCGGCGTCGATCCCGACCGACCGCACCTGCATCGAGTACCCCAGCACGGCGCCGCGGTAGCCGTCGCAGTGCGTCAGGCTCCCCACCACCCCGCGCGGGAACAGCGGAACGCCCCTGTCCCCCTTGAGGATCGGGGCAGCATCCACGCCGAGCTTCGCCATCGCCTCGCGCGCACAGTGCCGGACACTGATGAACTCGCGCCTGCGCTTGTCGACCGCCCTCGCGATCAACGCCTCCTCCTGGGGCAGCGCGGTCAGACCGGGCGGGTCCTCGAACAGCTCGGCGTACGCGACCCCGTCGGGGAGAATCGACTCGATCATGCGCGGGCCGCCCTCATCGCGTCGAACTCGGCCTGCTGCTCGGGGGTGACCTTGAAGTGTCCGCCCCACTTGTTGAGCGTGCCCGGCGGGTACTCCGGCACCGGCAGGATCTGCCGCAGCAGCCGCTCCGGCAGGCCGCGTCGCTGCCACTCACGCGGGTAGCCGAGCGAGACCTCTTCGAAGCGGACGCCGTCGTAGTAGGTCGTCCGCGGAATGTGCAGGTGCCCGTAGACGCTGCAGATCGCGTTGTAGCGGGTGTGCCAGTCGGCGGTCAGTTCGGTGCCGCACCACAGCGAGAACTCGGGGTAGAACAGCACCCGCGTGGGCTCGCGGACCAACGGGAAGTGGTTGATCAGCACGGTGGGGATCGACAGGTCGAGTGCGTCGAGCCGAGCTCGCGTCGACTCCACCCGGGCGTGACACCACGCGTCGCGGGTCGCGAAAGGCTCACTCGAGAGCAGGAACTCGTCGGTGGCGACCACGTTCTTGTCGCGGGCGACCTCGAGTGCCCGCTCCTTCGTGGTGGTGCCCTCGGGCCGGAAGCTGTAGTCGTAGAGCAGGAACATCGGCACCAGCGTCGCCGGACCGCCCTCGCCCTCCCACACCGGATACGGGTCCTCGGGGGTGATCACGTCCAGCTCGCGGCACATGTTGACCAGGTAGTCGTACCGGGCGACGCCGTGGATCTGCACCGGGTCCTTGGCGGTGGTCCACAGCTCGTGGTTGCCGGGCACCCAGATGACCTTCTCGAACCTGCTGCGTGCCAGCTTCAGCGCCCAGGCGATGTCGTCGGTCTTCTCCGAGACGTCGCCGGCGAGAATCAGCCAGTCCTGCGGCGATTCCGGGTACAAGTCCTCGGTGATGGGACGGTTCCCGCGGTGCCCGACATGGGTGTCGCTCACCGCCCACAACTTTCGCGTCACGCTCACTACCTTCCCGCCTGAATGTCGGCGCCAACCACTGCCCAGCGCCCCGAACTCGTCCGCCACACGACGGCAAGCATCCGCAGCACCATGAACACCGTAAGCCCCGACCAGATTCCCGCCAGACCCCAGTCGAATTCGAGCGACAGCCAGATCGGCGGCAGGAACCCGACCACCGCGCAGCCGAGCGTCGCGTTGCGCAGGAAGGCCGCGTCCCCGGCGCCGAGCAGCACACCATCCAGTGCGAACACCACCCCCGCCACCGGCATGATCGCGACGAAGAACCACCAGATGACGTCGATCTGGCCCAGCACCGCGGAATCATCGGTGAACAGCGGCGGGATCACCGAGTGCCCCAGCGCGAACACCGCGGCCAGTAACAACGCGAACACCGTCGACCACCCGGTCAGCCGGCGCGCGAGCCCCCGGGCCTGCGCCGCGTGACCGGCGCCGAGCGCGCCGCCGACCAACGTCTGGGCCGCGATCGCCAGCGAGTCCAGGGTGAGTGCGACCAGGTTCCACAACTGCAGGACGACCTGGTGGGCGGCCACGGCGGCCGCACCGAACCGCGCGGCGACCGCGGCCGCTGAGAGGAAGCAGGCCTGGAAGGCGAGACTGCGCAGGATCAGGTCGCGCCCGAGCACCACCTGTGCCCGCATCACGTCCGGCCGCGGGCGCAGCGACACCCCGGACCGCAACAGCGCCGCAATGAAGAACGCCGCCGTCACGGACTGCCCCGCCACGTTCGCGACCGCCGACCCGGCCAGTTCCCACCGGGGCGCACCGAGGAGGCCGTGCACCAGGATCGGGCACAGCACCGCCGACACACCGAGGCCGGCGAGCACGAAACGTAAGGGCCGCAACGTGTTCTGCACCCCGCGCAGCCAGCCGTTGCCGGCCATCGCGATCAGGATCAGCGGTGCGCCGAACACCGCGATCCGCAGCCACTGCAGGGCCTCCGCCGCGATGTCGCCGCCGCCGGAGATCACGTCGGTCACCGGTCGCGCCAGCAACTGGACGGCAATCACGATGGCGACACCGATACCGACCGCCAGATAGGTGGCCTGCACGCCCTCGCGGACCGCACCGTGCTCGTCACCGGAGCCGTGGCGGCGCGCCGCCCGCGCGGTGGTGCCGTACGAGAGGAACGTCAACTGGGTGCTGACCTGCGCGAGAATCAGTCCGCCGACGGCCAGCCCGGCGAGCGCCAGGGCACCGAGCCGCCCGACCACCGCGATGTCGAAGAGCAGGTAGAGCGGTTCCGCGGCAAGCACACCGAGCGCCGGGAGCGCCAGGCCCAGGATCCGCCGGGCGGTCGGGTCGGACCGACGTTGCCGGGACGAGGTTTCAGCCAAGTCGATGACTCACCCGAGCACGCCGAGAAGGACTCACCCGAGCACGCCGAGAAGGACTCACCCGAGCACGCCGAGAAGGACTCACCCGAGCACGCCGAGAAGGACTCACCCGAGCACGCCGAGGAGCTCGGCAACCACACTCTCGTCGTCGCCCTCGTGGGTGTACCCGGAGGCGAACCGGTGTCCGCCGCCGCCGACCCGGGCCGCAACCTCGGAGACGTCGACCGTGGACTTCGACCTGAGCGAGATCGACCACCGGCCGGGCTCGTTCTCCTTGAGCACCGCGGCGACCTCCGCCTGAGCGGTGGTGCGGACGATGTCGATGACGCTCTCGATCTCCTCCGCGCCCATACCCTCGGTGTCCGCGTATCGGATCAACGCGTAGACCAGGCCGCGACCGCCGACCGCGTCGGGAACCAGGCACGCGGTGCCCAGTACCGCCGAGAGCATCGGCAGCCAACCGAACGGGTGGGTGTCGAGCAGTCGCCTGGTGATCGCCGCGGAATCGATGCCGGTGTCGATCAGCCGCTCCGCCAACTCGTGGGTTCCGGGCTGGACCCAGCGGAACGAGCCCGTGTCGGTGACCAGGCCGGCGTACAGGCAGTGCGCGAGGTCGCGGTCGATCTCCACACCCCAGGCGTCGAACAGTCGGGCCAGCACCGCGGTGGTGGCCTCGGCGCTGTCGTCGACCAGGTTGTACCGGCCGAACCGGGTGTTGGACCGGTGATGGTCGATCACCAGCGTGCGGCGAGCGCCGTCGAGTCGGTCCGCCAGATCGCCGAGCCGGCCACGACTGCCGCAGTCCACCGTCACCAACAGGTCCACCTCGGCGGGCACGTCACCCGGCGCCACCAGCAGGTCCACCCCGGGCAGCGTGCGCATGGACTCCGGGAGCACGTCGGGTCTCGCGAAGGACACCTGCACCGGTGTACCCATCCGGTCGAGTACCTGCGCGAGAGCCAGTCCGCTGCCGATGGTGTCCGCGTCCGGCTGGACGTGGCAGAGCACCGTCACCGACGTCGCCTCGGACAGGAGGGCCACCGCGGCCTCGAGATCGATCTCGGCGGGGTTCACGGCGGTGGAGGTCTGCGCAGTCACGGTCATCGCCGGCCTAGTCGGCTTCGCCCGAGCCGACCGGTTCGTCCTCGTCGTCCTCGGCGGACCGCGGCTCCTTGTACGGATCCGCATCGCCGGCGTGGGTGGCGTTCTCCCTGGCCTTGGCCACCTCGTCGTCGGCAGCACGCGCCCTGGCGAGCAGTTCCTCCATGTGCCGCGCCGCATCGGGGACGGTGTCGGCGACGAACGTCAGCGTCGGGGTGAACCTGACCCCGGTGCCGGCCCCGACCTTGGAACGCAGAGCGCCTGTCGCCTTCGCCAGACCGGCGGCGGCGCCGTCCATGTCCGGCTCGGTCTCCAGGTCCACGCCGCGGACCGTGTAGTACACGGTCGCGTCGTGCAGATCGGCGGTCACCTTCGCGTCGGTGATCGTGATGTAGTCCAGCCGGGGATCCTTGATCTCCTTGTCGGCGATCGCCGTTGCGACGATCGTCGAGATGCGCTTGGCCAGCTTTCGCGCCCTCGCCGGATCTGCCATGACCGAAGTCCCTTCCTAACGACGGCGGTGCCGTCACATCCTCTACGACGGCGGTGCCGCCGGTTCGTTCCAATGTCCATCTTTCGCCGCAGCCGTGTGGCGAGAAGAACCGGGTCAGTCCTCCGGGCCGAAGATCCGGCGTCGTACGGCGAGGAGCTGCAGCTCCGGTCTCGCGGCCACCTGCCGCTCGCAGGTGTCGAGCACCTCGTTGAGATGGTCGACGTCCGACGTGGCCACCGCTACACCGATGAGCGAACGCCGGTAGCGGTCGTGCTCGCCGGTCTCCGCGACCGACACCCCGAACTTGGCGAGCGCGGCGATCACCGGCTTGACCACCGAACGCTTCTCCTTGAGCGACCGCACGTCGCCGAGCAGGATGTCCAGCTCGAGAGCACCGAGATACACCAAGCCTCCGTGATGGTCGCGGTGTGGGTCCCGCGGG
>NZ_JBHZAH010000145.1:0-11202 GCF_042754225.1 Rhodococcus sp. NPDC059234 | reverse complement strand
CAGGGGGCGTTCCGTGTGAGTCGGTACGGCCGTCAGCGGCCGCTCAACGCGGCTTCGGCTGCGGGCGTTGCCCGTTCACGGTCCGCGGGCACCAGTCCGATCCGGGTGCGGCGGTCCAGGAGATCGCCGACGTCGAGCGCACCCTCGTGACTGACCGCGAACGCGAACTCCGCCCCGGTGACGTCGATGCCCTCGGCGACCGGCTCCAGGTCGCCGCAGGCTGCCACCGCGGCAGACTCCGAGCCGTACCTGGCGACCAGCGACGCGGGCAGATCACGAGGCGCAGGCCCGGCACCGACCAGCGGGAGACGAGTGGTCGCGCACGGCCCGGCCGCCAGTCCCCCCGCCCGGACCGCCGCGTCGACGGCGTCCTGGGCCATCTTGCGGTAGGTGGTCAACTTGCCGCCCACCACGCTGATGACCCCGTTCGACGAGGTCAGCACGGCATGGTTCCGGGACAGGTCGGCAGTGTCGCCGTCCCCTGTGTCGAGCAACGGCCGCAGGCCCGAGTAGGTCGCGAGCACGTCGTCGTGGGTCAACGCGGTGCCGAGCGCGGTGTTGACGGTGTCGAGCAGGAAGTCGATCTCGAACTCCTCGGCCTGCGGTACGTCGGGGATCTCACCGTCGACCGCCTCGTCGGTCAGGCCCAGGTAGACCCGACCCAACTGCGCGGGCAGCGCGAAGACGAAACGGTTGGTCTCACCGGGGATCGGCACGGTGAGTGCGGCGGTCGGGTTGCCGAGCGCCGCGGCCGACAGCACCAGATGGGTGCCGCGGCTCGGCTTGAGCGCGATGTCGGGATCCACCTGGCCCGCCCACACGCCGGCCGCGTTGACGACGGTGCGGGCGCGCACCGTCATCTCCCCGCCGGTCAGTTCGTCACGCAACCGGGCCGAGCGGCCTGTCACGTCGTAGGCGCCGACCCGGGTCAGGATGCGGGCGCCGTTGGCGGCCGCGGTGCGCGCGATCGCCACGACCAGCCGGGCGTCGTCGATCAGTTGGCCGTCGTAGGCCAGCAGCGCGCCGCGCAGGCCGTCCCGTTCGACCGCGGGGGCGAGCGCGGCGGCCTCCCGCGCCCCGATTCGTCGCGACCGCGGCAGCACCCGCGACGGGGTTCGCGCGGTTGCCCGCAACACGTCGCCTGCCAGGAATCCCACTCGCACCAACGACTTCTCGAACAGCCCGACCGACGGCAGCAGCGGCACCAGCTGCGGCATCGCGCGCACCAGGTGCGGGGCGGTGCGGGTCATGAGGATGCCACGCTCGACGGCGCTCTCGCGGGCGATCCCGACATTCCCCGACGCCAGGTAGCGCAGTCCGCCGTGCGCGAGCTTCGAGCTCCACCGACTGGTGCCGAACGCCAGGTCGTGACGCTCGACGAGGGCGACCTTCAGCCCGCGGGTCGCGGCGTCGAGGGCGACCCCGACGCCGGTGATCCCGCCGCCGATCACCAGCACGTCGATCTCGGCGCCGTCGGCGAGCTCGGTCAGTTCCCTGCTGCGTCGGTCGGCGTTGAGTGCCGACGAAGTCTGCGTGTGCACGGGGCTCCTAGGTGTTTCGGGGATGGGGACTGAGATAGGCGTCGACCGCGTGCGCGAGCTCGGCATTCAGCGCCTCGGCGGACAGCAGCTCGGCGACCATCCCGGAGGACTGGACCGCGGACTGGGTCATCAGCAGCACCATGGTCGCGAGACCGACCGGATCGCCGTCTCGGATCGAGCCGTCGGTTTGCCCGATCTCGACGACCGGAGTGAGGGCGTCGATGATCGCGCGCTGGCTCGCGCCGAGCCGATCGACGATGTAGGTGATGAGCAGTTCGGGATCCGAACGCAGGATCTTGACGAACAGCGGGTGACTGCGCACCGTCTCCGCGGACTCCGCGACGCCGTGCACCAACTGCTCCCGCGCGAGTCCCGCGCCTGACATCTGCGGCAACGCCAGGCGAATCTCCCGGGTGAGCAGGTCCGCAACCACGGCCTGAGTGTCCGGCCAGCGCCGATACACCGTGGGCCTGCTGACCCCGGCGCGACGAGCGATCTCGGCGAGCGTGGTTCGCCGCAGGCCGAACTCGAGTACGCAGGCCCGGGCCGCGTCGAGGATCTGGTCGTCGACGGTGCGCGCCGCGGGCGGCGCATCGGCGTCGGGCGGCATTTGTGCGTTACGGATAGACATCGTGTGTAACACTGTAACGCATGACCGACTCAGCAGCGACGCGATCCGATGCACTCCTCGAACGCCCGGACGCCGCGGCGCCCACCATGGAATGGGACGCCTGGGGCGTCGGCGAGTTCCGCAAACAGCTCTCCCCGCAGGTGCTCACCCTGCTCAACGCGGCGCTCGGGGTCTCCGTCGAGCAGGCACCGCCGCCGGCCGAGTCCGGTGTCACACTGCGCCCGACCAACCTCACCGAGGAACACCGCTCCCAGATCGCGGCGGTCGTCGGCGCCGACCACGTGCGCACCGACGACGCGACCCGGCTCCGCCACGCGGGCGGCAAGAGCACACCGGACCTGTTGCGCCGCAAGGACACCGAGCCGCAGGACGCACCAGACGCGGTGGTCCTGCCCGGCTCGCACGACGACGTCCTCGCCCTGCTGCGCTGGTGCGCGGCCGAGTCGGTCGCGGTCGTCCCCTTCGGCGGCGGCACCAGTGTGGTCGGCGGCGTGGACCCCGAGCGCGGCGCCTTCGCCGAGGTGATCGCTCTCGACCTGCGGAGGCTCGACGCGTTGGTGAGCCTCGACCCGATCTCCGGCATCGCGGTGCTGCAGGCCGGCGTGACCGGCCCGCAGGCCGAGCAGCTGCTGGGCGCGCACGGCTTCTCCCTCGGCCACTTCCCGCAGAGCTTCCAGTTCGCGACCATCGGCGGTTTCGCCGCGACCCGTTCGTCCGGCCAGGCCTCGGCCGGGTACGGCCGCTTCGACGACATGGTGCACCGAGTCCGCGTCGCGACGCCCGCGGGCGACCTGGACCTCGGTCGCGCGCCCGCGTCGGCCGCCGGCCCCGACCTGCGCGAGCTGTTCGTCGGCTCCGAGGGCACCTTCGGGATCATCACCGAGGTCGCGGTCCGCGTCCATCCGGTCCCCGAGACCACCGTCTACCAGGGCTGGTCGTTCCCCGACTTCGAGTCCGGCGCCGCCGCGCTGCGCACGGTGATCCAGACCGGAGCCACCCCGACCGTCATGCGGCTGTCCGACGAGGCCGAGACCGGACTCAACCTCGCACTGGCGGGCGACATCGGCGGCGACAGCCCGACCGCCGGCTGCCTGGCGATCACCACCTTCGAGGGCACCGAGGCGCACGCGAGGGCCCGCCACGACGAGGCCTTCGCGCTGATCACGGCGGCGGGCGGCGCCGCGCTCGGCGAGCAGCCCGCCCGCAGCTGGGAGCACGGCCGGTTCGACGCCCCGTACCTGCGCGACGCCCTGCTCAACGCGGGCGCGATCGTGGAAACCCTGGAGACCGCCACCACGTGGTCGAACCTGTCGAACCTGCGCATCGCGGTCACCACCGCGCTCTCCGAATCGCTGACCGCGCAGGGCACCCCGGCGCTGGTCATGTGCCACATCTCGCACACCTACCCGACGGGCGCGTCGCTCTACTTCACCGTCGTGTGCGCGCAGACCGCGGATCCGCTGCCCCAGTGGGCGGCGGCGAAGAAAGCCGCGGGCGATGCGATCGTCTCCGTCGGCGCCACGATCACCCACCACCACGCAGTCGGCCGCGATCACCGGCCGTGGATGACGGACGAGGTCGGCGAACTGGGCGGACGCGTTCTGCAGGCCGTCAAGAACGCCGTTGACCCCACCGGAATCCTCAACCCTGGCAAGCTGATTCCGTGACGAGGTCTGTGACGGTCCTGACGAACCCGGCCGCCGGTAACGGCCACGCCCCCGAGGCGGCAGCCGCCGCGATCGCCCGACTGCGCGATCTCGGCGTCGAGGTCACCGAGATCGAGGGCGAATCCGCGGCCGAGGCGCTCGCGCTGGCCCGCAAGGCGGTCGCCGAGGGCACCGACGCGCTCGTCGCGGCCGGCGGCGACGGTCTGATCAGCATCGCCTGGCAGGCCCTGGCCCAGACCGGCATTCCGCTCGGCATCATCCCGGGCGGCACCGGCAACGACCACGCGCGGCTGTTCCACATCCCGGTCGACGACCCGTCCGCCGCCGCCGACGTAATCGCCCGGGGCACCGTCGAAACGATCGACCTCGGGCGCATCACCCAACCCGATTCCGGCGAGGATGGGTTCACCCGGTGGTTCGGCACCGTGCTGTCCAGCGGGTTCGACTCACTGGTCACCGACCGGGCGAATCGGCTCCGCTGGCCCCGCGGGCCAATGCGGTACAACGTCGCGATGATCGTGGAACTGGCGCAGTTGCGGCCGATCCCCTACCGGATCGTGCTCGACGACCAGCAGATCGAGTTGGACGCCGCGATGGTCACGGTCGGCAACGGCACCTCGTACGGCGGCGGCATGCTCATCACCCCGAACGCCGAGGTCACCGACGGGCTGCTGGACATCACCGTGATCACCGCGGGCAGTCGGTTGCGGCTGGTGCGGCTGTTCCCGACGGTGTACAAGGGCACCCACGTCGAACTGGACGAGGTACAGACCTTCCGATCCCGGCGCGTGCGGCTCGAGGCTCCGGACATCACCGCGTACGCCGACGGCGAGCGGACCGCCCCGCTGCCGATCGACATCGAGGCCGTCGTGGGCGCGGGCCGGGTGATCGTGGGAGCACCGATCAGCTGACGACCCCGCACGGGCACGTCAGAAGGTGAACAGCTCGAAGCCGACCGCGCGCTCCGCCGGGAAGCCGCCCTTCGGCCCGGTCGCGATCTCGATCTGTGTCGCGGCCTGCTCCGCCACCGGCACGTCACTGAGCGCGCGGAGGTACCGCGCATGTTCGGTCAGCGACGTGACCGCCACCCCGACCGTGGCGGTCACGTCGACCGCGTGGGTGTAGTCGACCATGACGGTGACCGCCGCCCACCGCACACCCGACCACGGCGGCTCCAGAAGGTCCGGGAAGATCCACTCGTTGGCGGCGTCCGAGATCGCATCGAGCGCGGACAGCCCGAGCACGCGGTGATCGGCACTGTTGAGGAACCCCGGCGCCCAGGTCTCACGGAAGTTGCTCGTCGCGACGAACTCGGGCCGGTGGCGACGAATCGCGCCGGCCAGCGAGCGACGCAGTCCGATGCCCGCCTCGAGGCGGCCGTCGGGGTGGCCGAGGAACTCGACCTCGCGGACGCCCATCCGCGCGGCCGAGCGACGTTCCTCCTCCTCGCGCAGCGGCCCGCTCTCGGCGGGTGGGATGCCCGCGATCCCTGCCTCACCGCTGGTCGCGAGCACGTAGCGGATGTCCTTGCCCTGCGCGGTCCAGCGGGCCACCGCGGCGGCGCAGCCGTACTCGATGTCGTCCGGGTGCGCGACGATCACGATGCCGCGCTGCCAGTCCTCGGGCACCGGCGCGATGTGTGTCGACTCCATGGAGGCAGCATGCCCCGAACCCGGCGGACGCGCCTCGCGACGCGTCAGACTCGGGTGACGTCGTTGCTGTCGCTGCCCGACATCGCCTTGAACAGCAGGTAGAGCCCGAACACCACCGCACTCACCGCGACGATCCAGAACAGTCCCTTGACCAGCACGCCGACCAGCGCCATCGCGACCCAGATCAGGGCCACCACTCCAATGATCTTCCAGAACACGTCCGTTCTCCATTCACTCCGGCGAACCAGCATCGGCGGTTCGATGTGTCCAACACTTGCACGCCGACGACCGGAAAGCACCAGCTCAGCGGCAAGATCAGGGAAAGATCAGGGTGATCCCCGAGAGAGGGGGCGGACGGACCCCCGGCCCGGCCCGGGGGCTCACCCACCGGCCTGACATAAGCTCGGTCGGTCCCCCGACGTTCAAGGAGCCGTGCCCCGCCGTGTCCACCCGTATTTCTGGCGCCCCGAAGTTCTCCGCGCGCGACCTCGCGCAGGTGGCTGTGTTCGCCGCGCTGATCATCGCCCTCGGTCTGCCTGGGACGATCAACATCGGCACCTCCGGTGTCCCGATCACCCTGCAAACCCTCGGCGTGATGCTCGCCGGAGCACTGCTCGGTCCCCGCAAGGGCGTGCTGTCGGTACTCACGGTGATCGCACTCGGCCTGGCCCTGCCCGTGCTCGCGGGCGGCCGGACGTCGTTGACCTCGCTGTCGAGCCCCACGGCCGGGTTCTTGATCGGCTGGATTCCCACCGTCGCGGTGATCGGCTGGCTGACGGTCAAGCTGCTGCCCCGCTACAACGTGATCGTCGGGACGCTGATCAACCTGATCGGCGGCATCGTCGTGCTGTACGCGTTCGGCATCGCCGGGATGATGGTGCGCGCCGACCTGACGTTCGCGAAGGCGCTGAGCCTGAACGTGACCTTCCTGCCCGGCGACGCGATCAAGGCGGTCGTCGCGGCCGCCGTCGCCGCCCAGGTGCACCGCGCCTATCCCGCGCTGCTCACCGGCGCGGCCGTGACACCGGCCCCGGCGCCGGCGCCGGCGCCGGCTCCCGACGCCGCCTGAGAAGACCGCATGAGCGAGATCCGTTTCGAGTCCGTCGCGCATCACTACGGCGAGCGCCGGGTGCTCGCCGGAATCGACCTGACCCTGACCGAGGCCCGGATCGGGATCGTCGGGGCGAACGGGAGCGGCAAGTCGACACTCGCGCGGATGGTCAACGGGCTGGTGACACCGAGTGCGGGCCGGGTCACGGTGGACGGCCTGGACACCGGCCGCGACGGCCGGAAGGTGCGCCGCAAGGTCGGGTTCGTCTTCACCGACCCCGACCACCAGATCATCATGCCGACCGTCGCCGAGGACATCGCATTCTCGCTGCGGCGCAGCGGACTCCCTGCCGCCGACCGGGACGCCAAGGTCGCGGCGGTGCTCGACACGTTCGGCCTCGCCGGTCATGCCGGTCACCCGACGCACCAGCTCTCCGGCGGGCAGAAGCAGCTGCTGGCGATCGCCGCGATCATGGTCACCGAGCCGGAAGTGATCGTCGCCGACGAGCCGACCACCCTGCTGGACCTGCGCAACACCCGGCTGGTCGCACGCACCCTGGCCGAGCTGCCACAGCAGGTGATCGCGGTGACCCACCAGCTCGAACTGCTCGCCGACTTCGACCGCGTGTTGGTGATCGACTCCGGCGGCGTGGTCGCGGACGGCCTGCCCGGCGAGGCGATCGGCTTCTACCGCCGGCTCGTCGGATGACCACGCTCGGGCTCTACCACCCGGGCCGCTCGGTCCTGCACCGCCTGCCCGCCGGGGCGAAGCTGGCCGGGCTGGTGGCAGCCCTGGTCTGCCTGGCCGTCGTGGTCCGCGAGCCCTGGCAGCTGGTTCCCGCCACCGCCGCGGTGCTGGCGGGCTACCTGATCGCCAGGATCCCGACGCGGCTGGCGCTGGCTCAGTTGCGCCCGGTGCTGTGGATGCTGCTGTTCATCGGCCTGTTCCAGACGATCTTCACCGGCTGGCAGCGCGCACTGGTGGTGTGCGGGGTGCTGCTGCTCTCGGTGGCGGTCGCGGCGCTGGTCACCCTGACGACTCGTGTACTGGACATGCTCGACGCGGTGCACCGCGGCCTGACGCCGCTGCGGCGATTCGGGGTCGACACCGACCGGGTCGGCCTGGTGATGGCGATGACCATCCGCTGCATTCCACTTCTCAGCGGGCTGGTCGCGAGTGTGACGGAGGCCCGCAAGGCGCGTGGCCTCGGCTTCTCGCTTCGCGCTCTCGCCGTCCCGGTGGTGATCGGGGCGCTGCGCACGGCCGATGCGATGGGTGAGGCCCTGGCGGCGCGCGGAGTGGACGACTAGACGCGGCATCAATGTTACCGCCTCGTTACCTCAGGTTACGGGCCGTGACCTAGCTGTTGCTTTCAGGTAATGCCTTGTGCCACAGGGCCATTAGGCGTTGGAACTGCGAATTTCCTCGGGTAGACATACATCAAGCGCCAACGAGGGCGTCACAGTGAAGCAACGCTTCCTCGACACAAGGAGTTCACATGGGTTCATCGGCAACGGAGCTCGGCCAGGTCGCAGCAGGCGCAACCCTGGTCGCGGCAGTCGTCGGCCTGGTCGGCGCGGGCGCCGGCGTGGCGGCGCTGTTCCTCTAGGGAGTTCTACGCTTCACCGCCCACCAGCAGTACCGAGAAGGCCCCGCGGCTCACCCCAGCCGCGGGGCCTTTTCCGTGCCGTGCCACGCAGTCGTCCCGCTTCGTAGATTTATCTGAAACTCGCCGTTACACTCACATGAATCGACATCCGATCGCCGTACTCGAACCTCGGCGCCCGGACGTAACTGCGACACGGGAGAAGCGATGACCCTCACCACCGGCACACCCACCGACACGGACCGGGCGCGCTACGAGGAATCCCTGACGATGCTCTCGGCGGCATCGGTGCACAAGCACTTCGACCCGTTCGAGGACATCGCCTGGGATGCCCCCGAGTTCGCAGTCACCCCGAACGACCCCCGATGGGTCCTGCAGAAGGAGAGCGATCCCCTCGGCAGCCATCCCTGGTATCAGGCGCTCCCGCAGGAGAAGCAGATCGAGATCGGCATGTGGCGCCAGGCCAACGTGGCCAAGGTCGGCCTGCAGTTCGAGAACATCCTGATCCGCGGCATGATGCAGTACGTCTTCTCGCTCGAGAACGGCTCGGCCGAGGCCCGGTACTGCACGCACGAGAGCATCGAGGAGTGCAACCACACCCTCATGTTCCAGGAGATGGTGAATCGAATCGGCAAGGACACCCCTGGCATGGGTCCGTTGATGCGGTTCGTCTCCCCCTTCCTGCCCCTGGCCGGGTCCACGCTGCCGGTGATCTTCTTCATGGGCGTGCTCGCGGGTGAGGAGCCGATCGACCACATCCAGAAGGCCGTGCTCCGCGAGAACGGTGTCATCCATCCGATCATGAAGGGCGTCATGGCGATTCACGTCGCCGAGGAGGCCCGGCACATCTCGTTCGCGCACCAGTTCCTGCGGCGCCGGGTCCCGGCGATGTCCAAGGTCGGCCGCTTCTTCGCCTCGCTGGCCATGCCCGTCATCATGCGGATCCTGTGCGACGTCATCGTGATCCCGCCGAAGCAGTTCTGGCGCGAGTTCGACATCCCGAAGCAGGTCAAGAAGGACCTGTTCTGGGCAACCCCGGAGGCCCGGGAGACCCTGCGCGACTACTTCGCCGACGTGCGCATGCTGGCCACCGACAGCGGGCTGATGAACCCGGCCTCCCGCCTCGTCTGGAAGGCCCTGAAGATCGACGGCGAGGTCTCTCGGTACCGCAGCGAACCCGCCCGCCGGGCGGCCTGACCGCACGTCCCCAGATCGGATTCCACCGCCATGCCCCACGTCGTCACCCAGTCCTGTTGCAGCGACGCGTCCTGCGTGTACGCCTGCCCGGTCAACTGCATTCACCCCACACCGGACGAGCCCGACTTCCTGACCGCCGAGATGCTGCACATCGACCCGGCCGCGTGCGTGGACTGTGGCGCCTGCGTCTCCGCGTGCCCGGTCGACGCGATCGTCCCGCACTCGAAGCTCGAGCAGTCGCAGCAGGTGTTCCTGTCGATCAATGCGGACTTCTACAAGGAAGCGCGCCCGCGGCCGACGCTCGCGCCGGTCATCGCCGCGGCTGCCGTCAGCCGCGATCGCGAGCCACTGCGGGTCGCGATCGTCGGCTCCGGCCCGGCTGCGATGTACGCCGCCGACGAGCTGCTCACCCAGCCCGGCGCGGCGGTCAACGTCTTCGACCGGCTGCCCGTGCCGCACGGCCTGGTTCGCGCCGGCGTCGCGCCCGACCACCAGAAGACCAAGCAGGTCGCGCGGCTCTACGACACCATGGCGGCACAGTCGGGCTTCGAGTACTACCTGGGGGTCGAGGTCGGCAAGCACGTCACGCACGACGACCTGCTCGCACACCACCACGCGGTGATCTACGCCGTCGGCGCCTCGTCCGACCGGAAGCTCGACGTGCCCGGCGCGGATCTGCCCGGAACGGCGTCCGCGACCGAGTTCGTCGCCTGGTACAACGGTCACCCCGACCACGCCCACCACGATTTCGACCTTTCCCACGAGCGGGCGGTGATCGTCGGCAACGGCAATGTCGCCCTCGACGTCGCGCGGATCCTCACCGCCGACCCGGACCGGCTCGCGGGCACCGACATCGCGCGACCGGCGCTGGAGGCGTTGCGGAGCAGCCGGATCCAGGAGGTCGTGCTCGTCGCCCGGCGAGGCGTCGCCCAGTCCGCGTTCACGGTCCCCGAGTTCGCCTCGCTACTGGCCACCGCGGACGCCGACGTGCTGGTCGACCCCGCCGAGCTGGCCCTCGACGCCGCGACCGCCCGACTTGCCGACGACGGCGCCCTTCCCCACGCGGTGGAGCAGAAGCTGAAATTGATCGACTCCCTCCGTACGCGCGCCACCGGGGTCCAGGTCGCTCCGCAGGCTCCACTCGGCGCCCGTCGGCGAATCACGTTGCGCTACCTGCAGTCCCCGACCCGGATTCTCGGCGGCCCACCTGGAACGACCCCCGAGCGGAGCCGCGGCACCGTCACCGGGGTGGAACTCGTCCGCAACTCGCTGACGGTCGGGGCGAACGGACAGGTGCGCGTCGAGCCGACCGAGGACCTGGAACTGCTCGACACCGGCCTGGTGCTCACCTCGATCGGCTACCGCGGGGTGCCGATCGACGGGGTGCCGTTCGACGAGAAGGCCGGCGTGTTCCCGAACGCGGACGGCCGGGTTCTCGACGGGGTCGGCGGAACCGTCCTGCCGGGCACCTACGCAACCGGATGGATCAAGCGTGGGCCGTCGGGGTTCATCGGCACCAACAAGTCCTGCGCGCAGCAGACGGTCCACGCGCTCGTGGAGGACTTCAACGCGGGCCGCCTGCGCGAACCGCGTTCGGCCGCACCGGCACTGGCGGCGCTGATCCGCTCTCGCCAGCCGGCCGTGATCGACCGGGCGGGCTGGCAGTCGATCGACCGCGCCGAGCGCGAGCGCGGCGCGGCGGGGGCCCGGGTGCGGGAGAAGATCATCGACCCGGCCGAGCTGGCGGAGATCGCCGCGGCGGCCCGGCGAGAAGCCGACGCGCGCCGGAAGGACTCGCGCACCCTGCTGCGGTCTCGCCGGCGCTGACCCGGGGCGGCAACGCGAAACGGCCTGTCG
>NZ_JBHZAH010000144.1:0-11299 GCF_042754225.1 Rhodococcus sp. NPDC059234 | reverse complement strand
CGGTTACGGAGGGGCAATCCTCCGTAACCGCACCACTGCGCGAAGCGCACCTACCTACGCACCGTAGACGGGCGTCGGGGTCTCGGCCTTCTGCAGCAGGTCCGCGACGACGGGACCGATCTCCTTGGGGTCCCAGCGGTCGCCCTTGTCCTGGGAGGGTCCGTGGCGCCAACCCTCGGCAACCGTGATCTTGCCGCCCTCGACCTCGAACACCCGGCCGCTGACGGCCTTCGACTCGGTCGAGCCCAGCCACACGACCAGCGGGGAGATGTTCTCCGGCGCCATCGCGTCGAAGCCCTCATCCGGCGCGGCCATCGCCTCGGCCATCGCGCCGCCGGCACCGACGGTCATGCGCGTGCGGGCCGCCGGAGCGATCGCGTTCACCGAGACGCCGTAGTTCTTCAGCTCGGCGGCGGCCTGAATGGTCATCTCCGCGATGCCGGCCTTGGCGGCCGCGTAGTTGCCCTGGCCGATGGAGCCCTGCAGGCCCGCACCCGAGCTGGTGTTGATGATCCGAGCGTCAACCGGACGGCCGGCCTTGGACTCGGCGCGCCAGTACGCGGCGGCGTGCCGCAGCGGCGCGAAGTGGCCCTTGAGGTGCACGCGGATCACCGCGTCCCACTCCTCCTCGGCCATGCCGACGAGCATGCGGTCGCGCAGGAAGCCCGCGTTGTTGACCAGCACGTCGAGGCCGCCGAAATTGTCGATGGCCGTCTTGATCAGGTTCTGCGCGCCGTCCCAGTCGGCGACGTCGTCGCCGTTCACGACCGCCTGGCCACCGGCGGCGATGATCTCCGCGACGACCTGCTCGCCGGGGCTCTCACCGGTCGCGGTGCCGTCTCCGCCGACGCCGATGTCGTTGACGACGACCTTCGCTCCCTCGGCCGCGAAAGCCAGCGCGTGCGCCCGCCCGATGCCGCGGCCCGCGCCCGTCACGATGACGACGCGACCGTCTACCAGTCCGCTCACTTGTTCTCCTTAACTTGCTGCATTGTTCGAAGTTTCCGCGTCCGCCGCAGCCAGGAAGGCCGGGCGTTCACCGCCACCGTGCACGGTCAGGGTCGAACCGCTGACGTACGAGGCCAGCGGGGACGCCAGGAAGATCGCACTGTTTCCGATGTCCTCGGGCCGGGCCATCCTGCCCAGCGGGACCGTTTCGCCGACCGCGGCGACACCCTCGGGGCCGCCGTAGTGCAGGTGCGACTGCTCCGTCTCCACGAGACCCACGACGATCGAGTTGACCCGGACCTTCGGCGCCCACTCCACCGCGAGGCTGGTCGACAGGCTGTCGATGCCCGCCTTCGCGGCACCGTACGCCGCGGTGCCCGGCGAGGGCCTGCTGCCGCTGACGCTCGAGACCATCACGATCGAGCCGCCGCCGTCCTGCTTCTGCATGACGGCATTCGCGGCCTGCGAGATGAGCAGCGGTGCGAGCAGATTCAGCTCCACGATCTTCGAGTGGAAGCGCGGGCTCGCGTCGGCGGCGAGCGCGTAGGGCGCGCCCCCGGCGTTGTTGACGACGGTGTCGAGCCGGCCGTGCGTCGCGACGATCTGGTCGATCATCGACTGCACCTGCTCGGGATCGCGGACGTCGCACGCGATGAACTCGACCGCTCGTCCGTCGACCTCGATCGGCTCGTCGGCGGGCCGCCGCGCGCAGGTGACCACCGTGGCGCCGGCACCGAGGAAGGCGCGACTGATGCCCGCACCGATTCCACGTACGCCGCCGGTGACGAGTACGACGTTGCCGTCCAGACCTAGCTCCACCAGTACCTCCGCTGCCTGAAGATTCCCCGCACGTCAGGGACTCTCTTGCGGGTCGAGGGCACCGTCCGTCCACCTCGAACGAACTCCGGCTCGACCCGCAGGTGTGCTAACTTACCAAGCAATCGCTTGGTTTGGCGACCTACCTAAGGAAACACGATGGGAATCACCTCAAAATCCGACGGGTCCGGCATCACCACGGTCACCGTCGACTACCCGCCTGTGAACGCCATCCCCTCGCAGGGGTGGTTCGAACTGGCTGACGCCATCCGCGAGGCCGGCAAGGATCAGAGCACCCACGTGGTGATCCTGCGGGCCGAGGGCCGCGGCTTCAACGCCGGCGTCGACATCAAGGAAATGCAGGCCACCGAGGGTCACGGCGCGCTGATCGACGCCAACCGCGGCTGCGCTGCGGCCTTCTCCGCGGTCTACGACTGCGAGGTTCCCGTCGTGGTCGCCGTCAACGGCTTCTGCGTCGGCGGCGGCATCGGTCTGGTCGGCAACGCGGACGTCATCGTCGCGTCCGACGACGCGATCTTCGGCCTGCCCGAGGTCGACCGCGGCGCACTCGGTGCGGCCACGCACCTCGCGCGCCTGGTCCCCCAGCACATGATGCGCACGCTGTACTACACGGCGAAGAACGTCGACGCCCAGACGCTCAAGCACTTCGGTTCCGTGTACGACGTGGTCCCGCGCGCCGAACTCGACGCCTGCGCACTGAAGATCGCCGGCGAGATCGCGGCCAAGGACACCCGGGTCATCCGGCGCGCCAAGGAAGCCATCAACCGCATCGACGTGATGGACGTGCACACCAGCTACCGGATCGAGCAGGGCTTCACGTTCGAGCTCAACCTCGCCGGCGTCGCCGACGAGCACCGCGACGAGTTCGTCGCCACCGGCAAGCCGCGCGCGAACAAGTAGGGAGTGAACTGAGAATGGCTGACAAGAGGAAATCGCTCGACGAGGTCGTCGGCGAGCTGCGCAGTGGCATGACCATCGGCCTCGGTGGCTGGGGATCGCGCCGCAAGCCGATGGCGTTCGTCCGCGCGATCCTGCGCTCGGACGTCAAGGACCTGACCGTCGTCACCTACGGCGGACCCGACCTCGGCCTGCTGTGCTCGGCGGGCAAGGTCAAGAAGGCCTACTACGGATTCGTCTCCCTGGACTCGGCGCCGTTCTACGACCCGTGGTTCGCCAAGGCCCGCACGGCCGGCGAGCTCGAGGCCCGCGAGATGGACGAGGGCATGGTCAAGTGCGGCCTGGAGGCCGCCGCCGCGCGCCTGCCGTTCCTGCCGATCCGCGCCGGCCTCGGCTCGGACGTGCGGAACTTCTGGGGCGACGAGCTCAAGACCGTCACGTCCCCCTACGCCGACGAGTCCGGCAAGCCCGAGACCCTGATCGCGATGCCGGCGCTGAACCTCGACGCCGCGTTCGTGCACCTGAACATCGGCGACGCCCGCGGCAACGCCGGCTACCTGGGCGTCGACCCCTACTTCGACGACCTGTACCTGATGGCCGCCGAGAAGCGCTACCTCTCGGTCGAGAAGGTCGTCGAGACCGAACAGCTCGTCAAGGAGGTGCCGCTGCAGCAGCTGATCGTCAACCGCATGATGGTCGACGCCGTGGTCGAGGCCCCGAACGGCGCCCACTTCACCCTCGCCGGCGAGTCCTACGGCCGGGACGAGAAGTTCCAGCGGCACTACGCCGAGGCCGCCAAGACCCCTGAGTCCTGGCAGGCCTTCGTGGACCGCTTCCTGTCCGGTTCCGAGGACGACTACCAGGCCGCCGTCAAGAAGTTCGCAGAGGAGCAGGCATGACCTCCACCGACAACGCCACCACCGTGACTCGCGCCGAGTACTGCGCGATCGCCTGCGCCGACCTCTTCGCCGGCGCCGGTGAGATCATGGCCAGCCCGATGTCGACGATGTCGCAGCTCGGCGCCCGCCTGGCCCGGCTCACCACCGAGCCGGACCTGCTGATCACCGACGGCGAGGCGCTGATCCTGGCCGACACCCCGGCCGTCGGCAAGACCGGTCCGGTCGAGGGCTGGATGCCGTTCCGCAAGGTGTTCGACGTCGTCGCCTCCGGTCGCCGCCATGTCGTGATGGGCGCCAACCAGATCGACAAGTACGGCAACCAGAACCTGTCCGCCTTCGGTCCGCTGCAGCAGCCGAGCCGGCAGATGTTCGGTGTCCGCGGCGCCCCGGGCAACACGATCAACCACGCCACCAGCTACTGGGTCGGCAAGCACACCTCGCGCGTCTTCTGCGACCAGGTCGACGTCGTCTCCGGCGTCGGCTACGACAAGGTCGATCCGGAGAACCCGGCGTACAAGTACCTGGGCGTGCACCGCGTCGTCACCAACCTCGGTGTCTTCGACTTCGGTGGGCCGGGCCGCACCTTCCGCGCGCTGACCCTGCACCCGGGCGTCACCGCCGACGAGGTCGCCGAGAACACCTCCTTCGAGGTCGCCGGGCTGGCCGAGGCGGGCGTCACCCGCGAGCCGACCGCCGAGGAGCTGCGCATCATCCGCGAGGTGCTCGACCCGAAGAGCTTCCGCGACCGCGAGGTCTCGGCGTGAGCGCGCAAGTTCTCCGCACCCCGCTGACCGAACTGGTCGGCATCGAGCACCCGATCGTGCAGACGGGCATGGGCTGGGTCTCCGGCCCGCGCCTGACCGCGGCCACCTGCAACGCCGGCGGTCTCGGCATCCTCGCCTCGGCGACGATGACCTACGACGAGCTCGAGGCGGCGATCAAGAAGACCAAGCAGCTCACGGACAAGCCGTTCGGCGTCAACATGCGCGCCGACGCGTCGGACGCCGGGCAGCGCTGCGATCTGCTGATCCGCGAGGGCGTCAAGGTCGCCTCGTTCGCGCTGGCGCCGAAGAAGGACCTGATCGCCAAGCTCAAGGACAACGGCATCGTCGTGGTCCCCTCGATCGGTGCCGCCAAGCACGCCGTCAAGGTCGCCTCCTGGGGCGCCGACGCGGTGGTCGTGCAGGGCGGCGAGGGCGGCGGGCACACCGGTGGCGTCGCGACGACCCTGCTGCTGCCGTCCGTGCTGGACGCGGTCGACATCCCTGTGATCGCCGGCGGTGGCTTCTTCGACGGCCGCGGCCTTGCCGCGGCGCTGTCCTACGGTGCGGCCGGTGTCGCGATGGGCACCCGGTTCCTGCTCACGAGCGATTCCGCGGTGCCGGACTCGGTCAAGCAGCAGTACCTCCAGCGCGGCCTGACCGACACCACGGTGTCGGTGAAGGTCGACGGCATGCCGCACCGCGTGCTCAACACGGACCTGGTGAACGCGCTCGAGAAGTCCAGCTACGCCACGGGCCTCGTCGCCGCCACCAAGAACGCCATGAAGTTCAAGGCGATGACCGGCATGAAGTGGTCGACGCTGGTCAAGGACGGCCTGGCGATGAAGAAGTCCGGCGACCGGACGTGGCAGCAGATCATCATGGCCGCCAACACCCCGATGCTGCTCAAGGCCGGACTGGTCGAGGGCAACACCGAGGCGGGCGTGCTCGCCTCGGGTCAGGTGGTCGGCATGATCGACGACCTGCCCAGCTGCCAGGAACTGATCGACCGGATCGTGGCCGACGCTGTGAAGCGGATCGACGCCCTCGGAGCCCTCAAGGCCTGAGCGCACACTCCCACGCGGTGAGGGGAACCTTCAGTCGGTCCAACCGGTTGAAGGTTCCCCTCAGCCGTTTGCGGCGGCGGCGATGCGGGCACGGACCTCCGGGCGGCGCAGAGGTGGGACGGTCTGCGGGGGCTGCCTGCGCGGCGGGAGCGCCGCCAGCAGCTCGGCAGTGGTGGCAGCGACCTCCTCGACCGCCTTCTCGAAGGCCTCCCGGTTGGCGTCGGAGAGCGTCTGGATCCCGCTCACCTTCCGGACGTACTGACGCGCTGCGGCCTCGATCTCCTCCGCCGTGGCGGCCGGCTCGAGCCCGCGCAGCTCGGTGATGTTTCGGCACATGACCCGACCCTAGCCCCGGATCGTCGGCGCCGGCGAGGACCGGCCGATACCCAGGTCGACATAGGGGGCCAGCGCCCCCGCGAGGGTGCGCAGGCACAGCTCGCGCAACTCCGCCGCCGGGACCGCGGGGTGATCGAGCCAGTCCAGGCAGGTTGCCCTGACGAACGCGAGCCAGCCGTGCACGGCCATCGCCGCGACCTCCCGCTCGGACGGGTCGACCTCGATCGCGTCGAGGATCCGGCGCTGCTGGGTGTCGATCTCGCGCTCGACGACAGCGCGGATACCGGGGTCCGCCGACAGCGCGCCCTGGTTGACCGCGCGGATTCCGTGACCGTTCGCCGCGAAGTGGTCGAGATAGGCGTCCAGGCCCGCCGTCACCTGGTCGCGCACCGGAAGGTCGGGGTCGGGCCTCGTGGCCTCGACCAGCGCGTCCGCCGCCCGCTGCACGATCGCCGCGAAGAAGTCCCGCTTGTTCGGGAAGTAGTGGTACATCAGCCCGCGCGACACCCCGGCGAGTTCCGCGACCTCTTCGATCCACACCTCGTCGTACGGGCGCTCCGCGAAGAGGCGGGCACCGATGTCGAGCAGCTGCATCCGGCGCTGCTCGGGGGCCAGGCGGCGACGTGGTTCCGACATCGTCCACCCACACTACTTGACACGAGTTCAGTAAGCGGTAGGTTGCCTTACTAGACACGAGTTCAGTACCGGGGAGGCTGACGTGAGCGTGGACCTGATTCCGACCGGCCAGCTCGAGATTCCGCATCCGCGCCGGCGACTACCCCTCCTCGGCGACGTGATCGGCGTCAATCCACGCACGCCCGTGCAGGATTCCATGCGCTACGCGGCCGAGCTCGGACCGATCTTCGAACGGAAGGTCCTCGGCACCCGCTTCGTCATCGTCTCGGACCCCGACATCGTCGCCGAACTCGGCGACGAGTCGCGGTTCCGCAAGCACCTCGCCCCCGCCGTCGCGGCCCTGCGCGGCATCGCTGGCGACGGACTGTTCACCGCCTACACCGAGGAACCGAACTGGCGCCGCGGACACGAACTGTTGATGCCCGCGTTCACCAAGAGCGCGATGCGTTCGTACCACGAGACGATGGTCGACGTCGCGGGCGAACTGACGCGGCATTGGGATCGCCGGATCGAAACCGGTGCGCGGGTGGATGTCTCGTCCGACATGACCAAGCTGACGCTCGAGACCATCGGCCGCACCGGCTTCAGTTACTCCTTCGACTCGTTCGAGCGCGACCGGCCCCACCCCTTCGTCGAGGCGATGGTCCGCGCCCTCTCCCACGCGCAGCTGATGGCCTCCCCCGTCGGCCGACTCCCCATGGCCCGCCGGAACTCCCGGCACGAGGCGGACGTCGCCTACCTCGCCGAGGTGGTCGACGCGGTGATCCGCTCCCGACGGGACAGCGCCGAGACCGCGTCCGAGGACCTGCTCGAACTGATGCTGCGCGCCGAACGGGAGAACAGCCCGAACCGCGTCGACGAACTCAACATCCGGCACCAGGTCATCACCTTCCTGGTCGCCGGACACGAAACCACCTCCGGGGCACTGTCGTTCGCGCTCTACTACCTCTCCCGCCATCCCGAGGTGCTGGCCGAGGCGCAGGCCGAGGTCGACGCGGTGTGGGGCCCCGAGCGCGACCACCGCCCGTCCTACGAGCAGATCGCGAAACTGCGGTACGTCCGCAGGGTCCTCGACGAGTCGCTCCGACTGTGGCCGACAGCGCCCGCCTACGCGCGGGAGGCCGTACACGACACGACGCTGCTCGGCAGTCACCGGTTGCGAGCGGGCGACTGGATGCTGGTACTGATCCCGGCTCTGCACCGAAACCCGGTGTGGGGAACCGATCCGGACCGCTTCGACCCCGATCGTTTCCTCTCCGAACAGGTCCGGACCCGGCCCGCCCACGTCTACAAACCGTTCGGTACCGGCGAGCGTGCCTGCATCGGACGCCAATTCGCCTTGCACGAGGCCGTTCTCGTACTCGGCACCCTGCTCCATCGCTACCACATCGCCGGCGATCCGAACTACCGGCTGCGGGTGCAGGAGCGGCTGACGCTGATGCCGACCCGATTCGACGTCACGCTCACCCGCAGGAACTGAGGCGACCGGAACCGGACCGAAGAGTCTCGGACGAGCCTGGCCGCCACCTCGCTCCGGTATTGTCCGCCCTTGTGAAGGCGTCCCACGAGCACCCCGCCGAGGCCAGCGGCCCCGGCCGTCCACGCGACCCGCAAGTCGACCTGGCGGTCATGCAGGCGACGGTGGACCTACTCGTCGAGGCCGGCTACCAGAAGACCACCATCCAGGCGATCGCCCGACGCGCACAGGTCAGCGCGCCGGCGATCTACCGGCGCTGGGCCACCCGCGAAATGATCATCGAGGACGCGATCTTCGGCATCCATCGTGACGAGGTCCCGCTGCCACCCGCGACCGAGGACCTGCGCGCCGACCTGCTGGCGTGGATCCACAAGTTCCTCGACCGCACCGCGCATCCCGCCGCACGCTCGGCGATTCCGGGCCTGCTCTCGGCCTACCACCACCACGACGGGGTGCACGAGCGCGTCGTGCAGCGCGCCGAGAAGCCCGTGCGCACAGCGCTGGTCGCGCGAATCCTCCAGTCCGTCCCGTCCACCGGGGCGAACGCCGAGACCACCGCCGAGACGGTGTTCGACATCCTGGTGTCCACCACCATGATCCGGGGCCTCGCGCACGGCTACGAGGACGCCGACGCGTGGTGCGAGCGCCTCGCCGACGCGCTCTACGCGCTGATCGGCACCGTCGAGTAGGCGCCTGGGGCGGTCGCGGCCACCGCAAACGACGGAGGGCACCCCCGCCGTGCGGGGATGCCCTCCTCGATCGTGCGGGGCCTACTCGCCCAGACGCTCGATGATCGTGACGTTCGCGGTGCCGCCACCCTCGCAGATGGTCAGCAGGCCGTAGCGGCCGCCGGTGCGCTCGAGCTCGTTGAGCAGGGTGGCCATCAGCTTGGTGCCGGTGGCGCCGAGCGGGTGGCCGAGCGCGATCGCGCCGCCGTTGACATTGACCTTCGCCGGGTCGGCGCCGATCTCCTTGATCCAGGCGAGCACGACGGGCGCGAAGGCCTCGTTGATCTCGATCAGGTCGATGTCGTCGATGGTCAGTCCGGTCTTGGCGAGCGCGTGCTGGGTGGCCGGGATCGGCGCGCTGAGCATGAAGATCGGGTCGTCGCCGCGAGCGCTCATGTGGTGGATCCGGGCGCGGGGCTTCAGACCGTGCTTGGCGACGGCCTCCTCCGAGGCGAGCAGCAGCGCGCTGGCGCCGTCGGAGATCTGGCTGGCGACCGCGGCGGTCAGGCGTCCACCCTCGACCAGCACGTTGAGGCCGGCCATCTTCTCGAGGCTCGTCTCGCGCGGGCCCTCGTCGGTGGTGACGTCACCGAACGGGACGATCTCCTTCTCGAAGCGCCCCTCGGCGATCGCGGCCTTGGCGCGCTCGTGGCTCTGCAGGGCCCACTTCTCGAGCTCCTCGCGGCTGATGTCCCACTTCTCCGCGATCATCTCGGCACCGCGGAACTGCGAGACCTCCTCGTTGCCGTAGCGCTCGGTCCAGCGCTTGGACTCGGCGGTCGGGGTGGAGAAGCCGTACTGGTCGCCGACGATCATGGCGGCCGAGATCGGGATCTGGCTCATGTTCTGGACGCCGCCGGCGATGATCAGGTCGGCGGTGCCGGACAGGATCGCCTGCGCACCGAACTGGATGGCCTGCTGGCTCGAGCCGCACTGACGGTCGACGGTCACACCGGGCACGTGCTGCGGCAGGCCCGCGGCCAGCCACGACAGGCGGGCGATGTTGCCGGCCTGGCCGCCGATCGCGTCGACACAGCCGAAGATGACGTCGTCGACGTCCGACGGGTCGATGCCGGTGCGCTCGACGACGGCGTTGATGACGTGCGCGCCGAGGTCGATCGGGTGAACGGGGGCCAGGCCACCGTTCTTCTTGCCGATCGGGGTGCGGATGGCGTCGACGATGTATGCCTCGGGCATGGGATAACTCCTACGGTTCGGGTCGAGACTTAGGAAGCCGGTCGTGACTGGGGCCTGGCGAGCCCGTCGAGCACGATCGCCAGGTACTGCTTGGCAACGGTCTCGGCGGTCATCGGTCCGCCCGGCCGATACCATCGGACCGCCACCCACACGGTGTCACGCATGAAGCGGTAGACCAGTTCGACGTCGATGTCGGGACGGAAGCTGCCGTCCTCGATGCCGGACTCGAGTACCGAGACCCACAGGCCGCGGAACTCCCGATTGCGCTCGGTGATGTAGGTGAACCGCTCGTTGCCGACGAGGTGCTTGGCCTCGTCCTGGTAGATCGCCACCGCGGCGTGCGACTGGTCGATGGAGTCGAAGGACGCGACGACCAGCGACTCGAGGGTCGCGCGGGCACCGAGTCCGGCGTCCACGATCGCACGGTAGCGGCCGAACAGGTCGTCGAGGAAGCCCTTGAGGATCTCGTCGACCATCGACTCCTTCGAGTCGAAGTGGTGGTACAGGCTGCCGGAGAGGATTCCCGCGGCATCGGCGATGTCACGGACGGTCGTCGCGCGCATCCCACGGTCGGCGAACAGCGAGGCCGCCAACTCGAGCAGTTCGGCTCGACGGCCGGACTTGTTGGCGGACTCTTCGACGGCGCGAGGCGGAGGGGTCACGACGACAGGATATCAACCAAGCGCTTGTTAGGGTATCCGCATGGCCCTCCAATCCCCCTGCGCAGTCGTCACCGGCGGTTCCGGTGGCATCGGCATCGAGATCTCGCGACGTCTCGCCGCCGACGGACTGCCCGTCGCGATCACCTACCACTCCAACGCCGAACGCGCCGACGCCCTGGTCACAGAGCTCACGGCCGCCGGTGGACGCGCCCGCGCGGACCGGGTCGACCTCGCCGACACCGGGCAGGTCGCGGACTGGGCGCAGTCGTTGACCGCCGAGTTCGGACAGCCTGCGGTCCTGGTGCACGCGGCCGGACCGCACATCCCGATGGTGCACCTGTCGAAGGTCTCGCCCGACACCTTCTCCGCGCATCTCGGTGCCGAGGCCACCGCCTTCTTCACGCTCGTGCACGGCTTCCTGCCCGCACTGCGCCAGACGCGCGGCTCGGTGGTCGCGGTGACCACCGCGGCCACCGACCGTTTCCCGGTCCGCGACGGACTGTCGTCGGGCACCAAGGGCGCCGTCGAGGCGCTGGTCCGGGCGTTCGCCGCCGAGGAGGGCCGCTTCGGCGTCCGCTTCAACTCCGTCGGACCCGGCATGCTGACCGACGGCATGGCCGAGCGACTGATGGGCAACTCGGACCTCGACGAGCGCGCACAGGCGGTCGCGATGAGTCGGATCCCGCTGCAGCGATTCGGCTCCGCGTCGGACATCGCCGAAGCGGTCTGCTTCCTGGCGAGCGAGAAGGCCGGCTTCATCACTGGCCAGAGCCCGTATTCCTCAAAGAAGGTCATCCACCAGCTCATTGGCCCATCAGTGAGGAATCCGACATGAACCGTGCACTTCGCTACGC
>NZ_JBHZAH010000143.1:0-11347 GCF_042754225.1 Rhodococcus sp. NPDC059234 | reverse complement strand
GGTCCCTGCACTCCGTAACCGCACCACTGCGCGTCAGCGCAGGTAGGTCGCGCGCTGCGCGCCGACGAGGTCGACCAGGTCCCGTTGGGCGATGTTCACGTCGAGCAGGTGCAGGCCCCAGTTCGCGGTCGGAAGGGCCGGCAGCAGGGCGGCACCGGGCCCGTCGACCATGAGCACGTGCGGTCCGTCGCCGCCGGTGCACCGGGCGTGGAACCGGTCGACCTCACGGCCGGCCACGATCCCGTGAATCGGGGCGTCCGCGTTCTCGCGTAGTGATCCCGGATTCGTGCACAGCACCTCGTAGTCCGGGCCGTACGGCAGGTCCGCGCGGGTACCGGCGGCACCCGGCGACTGCGGCGCCAGCCCGAAGCGGGTGTCTGCCGGCGGCGTCGTCGAGTACGACGAGTACGCGACGACGCAGCCGGTCTGCGCCGGTTCCGTGCACGCGGGCACCGAGGTGAAGTCGCCGCCGGCCGACTGGCCCTTGCGGACCAGGACGTTGCCGCCGATCAGGAGCGCCGAGACCAGTTGCGACTGGGTGGCTTTCCCGTCGATGCGATTGTGGATCAGCATCCGCAGCATCCGGCTGCCCTGTGAGTGACCGATCAGCACGACTCCGCGACCGCCGTTGTGGTGCGCGAGGTAGTCGTCCCAGGCGCGTTCGACGTCGTCGTAGGCGAGATCCAGTGCCGCACTGCGTTCCGAGTCCGTCCCGGTGAACAGTTCGCGGAGGGTGCTCTGCCGGTACACCGGCGCCCACACGTTGCAGTTCGCGCCGAACGGTTCGGCCTGCGCGCGAGCGACCGCGCGCAGCTCGGGCGAGGCGTCGAAGTTCGCGTTCGCGGTCTGCTGCAGCGACGCCGTGGGGTAGACGTAGAAGCAGTCGATCGGTGCGCCGGACCGGCCGCCACACGGATCGTCGACCTGGCCGGGCCGGCACAGCCACGTCGTGGCCGCGGGGTCGGCCGACACGGGTGGTGCCGCGACAGAGACGATCACGGCGACGAGCACGGTCCACATCAGTGCAGCCCCGACAACGGTCCGGGCAATTCCGGAGATCGGCATACCAATCGAGGGTAGTGGGCGCTGCCGCGCAGTGGTGCGGTTACGGCGTGCCAGGAGTCCGAAAGCGCTCCGCTGCGCGTCAGCGCATGTCGGCGTAGGCCTGCAGGTGGGCGACCTGCTCGGGATCGAGCGACGGGCGGACCGACTCGCGCGCCGACGCGACGTCGGCGGCGGTGACGTCGGCGGCGTCGACGCTGCGCCGCATCGCGGCCAGCGCGGCCTCCCGCAGCAGCGCCGAGCAGTCCGCGGCGGAGTACCCGTCCAGCTCCTCGGCGAGCGCGTCGAGGTCCACGTCGTCGGCCAGCGGCACCGAGCGCCCCGAGGTCCGCAGGATCTCCCTCCGCGCCTGCGCGTCCGGCGGCGGCACGAAGACCAGTCGCTCGAGCCGGCCGGGCCGCAGCAGGGCCGGGTCGATCAGGTCGGGGCGGTTGGTGGCGCCGAGCACCACCACGTCGCGGAGCGGTTCCACGCCGTCGAGTTCGGTGAGCAAGGCGGCGACCACCCGATCGGTGACGCCCGAGTCGGTGCTCTGCCCGCGCCGCGGTGCCAGCGCGTCCACCTCGTCGAGGAAGATCATCGACGGGGCGGAATCGCGGGCCCGTTGGAACAGTTCGCGCACCGCCTTCTCCGAGGCGCCGACCCACTTGTCCATCAGTTCGGCGCCCTTGACCGCGTGCACGCTCAGCTGCCCGGAACTGGCCAGCGCGCGCACGAGATAGGTCTTGCCGCAGCCGGGCGGGCCGTACAGCAGTACCCCGCGCGGTGGGTCCACCCCAAGGCGCGCAAACGAATCCGGATGCTGCAGCGGCCACAGCACCGCCTCGGTGAGGGCCTGCTTGGTCTCGGCCATGTCGCCGACGTCGTCGAGGGTGACACTGCCGACCGTCAGTTCCTCGGTGCCCGAACGCGACAGCGGCCGGATCACCTCCAGCGCTCCCGTCAGGTCCGACTGCTCGAGACGCGGCGCGTCGCCGCTGCTGCTGGCCCGTGACGCCGCCCGCAGCGCCGCCTCCCGGACCAGTGCCGCGAGGTCGGCGGCGACGTATCCGGGCGCCCGCGAGGCCACCGCATCGAGGTCGAGGTCGGCGGTCGGGACCTTGCGGAGCAACAGTTCCAGGATCGCGCGCCTGGTCGCGCCGTCCGGCAGCGCGACCATCAGTTCGCGGTCGCACAGGTCCTGGCCGCGGACCCGGCTGTCGAGGGAGTCGGGATGCGCGGTGGTCGCGACGAAGGCGACGCCGGGGGTGTCCACGGCGCGGCGCAGCTCGTCGAGAATGAGCGTCGACACCGGTTCGGTCTCGGACGGCAGCAGCGCGTCCGTGTCGGTGATCAGGAGGACACCCCGCTCGTGCGTGATGCGGGCGACGGCGTCCGACACCCGCTGCAGCCGGGTCGCGGAGTCCAGTGCGCCGACCCCGGGACCGTCCAACTCGACGACCGTGCGCCCGGCGAGGACCGCGCGCGCCAGCGTCGCCTTTCCGGCGCCGGCGGGACCGGTGACGAGCACGCCGAGATGCGGCGAGGCGCCGAGGGTGTGCAGCAGTTCGGGCTCGTCGAGCGCGAGCTTGAGCCATTCGGTGAGCTTGGCGGCCTGGGCCCCGACCCCGACGAGGTCCTGCACGGCCAGCGGTTCGGGGTGGGTGGCCGTCGCCGCCGCCCGGGTGGGCTCGGCCGTCGCCGGGTGCACTGATGCCGGCGCGGCCGCCGCGCCCCAGCCGATCGCCGAATTGGGTTGCACGCTCACGGGTCCGGCGGGGTCGACGGCCGTGACGGTGAGCAGCTCGGAGGTCCAGGCCACGCCGAAGGTGCGCGAGAGCGACTGGGTGGCACCGACGGTGCTCGTCCCGGGGCCGAGGTCGCGGGGCAACAGGGAGACGGTGTCGCCCACGGTCAGCACCTTGCCGAGCAGGGCCTGCCGCAGGGTGGTCTCGGAGATGGACCCGGTCGCGAGGGCGGACCCGGTCACCGTCGCGGTCCTCGCGCCGTACACGGTCACCGGCGAGACGACCACGCGCGCATCCTCTTTGAGCCCGGCGTTGGAGAGCGTGACGTCGTCGAACAGCGCGGTGCCGGTGGGGGTGCCCGCGGGGGCGACCGCGACGACCGCGGCGGTGCGGCGCCCGCCGATCACCGCGATGCCGTCCCATTCGCGCAGCCCCAGCGCGGCCAGCGCCTCGGGATGCAGGCGCACGACGCCGCGGCGGGCGTCGGCGGCGGAGGTGTTCAGCCGGGCCGTGAGTGCAAGTTCCGGGGATGTCACGAGGACCAGCCTAGTGGTGCTGGCGCGCTTGGGCATTGACGCGAGACGGGCCCCGGTTCCACGTGGAACCGGAGCCCGTCTCGTTCGAACGTCGGTCTCGCCCGTCCCCGTCAGCGGGGGCGGCGCAGTCCGAGCCGCGCCGAGGAGAGCCGGCCGCCGGCCGGGGCTCGCCGAATCGCGCGCCGCTCCGCGGGTTTGGCGTCCCAGACCTCGGGCCTGGCTGCCACCCATCGCTTGGATCGGACCGCGAACGGAATGTGTGCGAGGTACGCGCCGACGAGGACGATCAGCAGCACGAACGGGTAGGTGATCAGCGCGGCCGCGGCCAGCGCGACACCGACGAGCAGCAGGGCGGCCATCCGCTTGGGCACCGAGAACGTCTTCATCGCCAGGGTCGGGATCCGGCTGACGATCAGCGCCGCCGACAGCACGGTCCACACCCCGACCACCCAGAACGACGACCACCAGCCGTCGCCCCACTGCTCGTACGCAGCGATCGGCGTCAGCGCGATCAGTGCGCCTGCGGGCGCGGGCACCCCGACGAAGAACTCACTGGTGTAGGCGGGTGCAGTGTCGTCGTCGAGCAGGGTGTTGAAGCGTGCGAGCCGCAACACGATGCTCACCGCGAACACCAGCGCGATGATCCAGCCGGCGCTGCCCTCGTCGAGCAGGGTCACGTACAGCACCAGCGCGGGGGCCACGCCGAACGAGATCGCGTCGGACAGCGAGTCCAGCTCGGCGCCGATCTTGGTGGTCGCGTCGAGCAGGCGCGCGATCCGGCCGTCCAGCGAGTCGAGCACAGCGGCGGCGCCGATCATCGCCAGCGCGACGCCGAGCTGTCCCTCGAGCGCGAACTTCACCGACGACAGGCCCGCACACAGCGCGAGGATCGTGATCGTGCTGGGCAGCAAGAGCAGACCGCTGGTGGCGACGCGCCGGGACGTGCTGGGCACGACGTCGCGCGGGTTCACGGAAGCTGGGCGAGGACGGTCTCGGCGCCGACGGCACGCTGTCCTCGTTCCACCATCAGCGTGGTGCCTGCCGGGAAGTAGGTGTCGACGCGTGAACCGAACCGGATCAGGCCGTACGTGTCGCCGATCGGAAGCGTGTCGCCGACCTTCGCGTCGCACACGATGCGGCGGGCGAGCAGCCCGGCGATCTGCACGACCGCGATCTCGTGCCCGGACTCGGTGCGCAGCAGCATCGAGTTGCGCTCGTTGGCGTCGCTGGCCTCGGGCAGGTCGGCGGAGAGGAACTTGCCGGACTTGTGCACGACCTGCAGGACCTCGCCCGCGACGGGGGAGCGCTGCACGTGCACGTCGAGCACGGACAGGAAGATGCTCACCCGCGGGACCGGGGCCTGGCCCATGTCGAGTTCGGCCGGCGGAACCGCGTTGTCCACGAGCGCGACCTCGCCGTCGGCGGGCGAGACCACGACGTTCGGGCGGTTCGGCGGGACGCGGTGCGGGTGCCGGAAGAAGGCGGCGCTGGCACCCGCCGCGGCGAGTCCGGTGCGGCGGATCCACGGATGCTTGCGGCCGAGCACGGCCGCGGCCAGGGGAGTGAGAACGAACGGCAGCCCGGCCGGATGCAACGGCGGGATCGTGGTCCGGACCAGGTCGGCGATGTGCGCGAGGCCGGTCGGTTGCGGGGTGCCAAGCGGGGTGGGGCGGCGGGCCACGAGCTCCTCTTACTGTCGGTGACGGCAGGGCGCCGGCCCCCGGCGTTCGCCGTGGGCGGGTACACACAGGCTAGCCGAGGCTGGCCCCGCGGCGGGACCCCCGACGGTCTCGAGCGCCTCAGACCTGCTACTCGGGCGCGACTGTGCTGCCGAGGGTCAGCGGATCCCGTCGCGTCGCAGGGCCACCGACACCGCGGCCGCTCGCGTCTCGACACCGAGTTTGGCGTAGATGTGCGCCAGGTGCGTCTTGACGGTCGCCTCGCTGATGAACAGCCGTTTGCCGAGTTCCTTGTTGGTCAGGCCCTCGGCGAGCAGCGTCAGCAGTTCGGCCTCGCGCGCCGTCAGCGTCTCGGCGGGCCTGCGCATCTGCTGCAGCAGTCGGGAGGCGACCGGCGGGGACAGCACGCTGCGGCCCTCGACGGCGCCCCGCACGGCCGCGAAGATCTCCTGCGGGGTCGAATCCTTGAGCAGGTAGCCGATCGCCCCGGCGTCGACCGCCCGGACCACGTCGGCGTCGGTGTCGTAGGTGGTGAACACCAGCACGGGAAGGTCGGGCCGGCCGGCGCGGATCCGCCGGATCGCCTCGACGCCGTCGATGCCGTCGCCGAGCGCGAGGTCCATCATCACCAGCTGCGGGGCGAGCGAGTCGGCGAGAGCGACCGCCTCCTCGCCGCTGCCCGCCTCGCCGACCACCTCGAGGTCGGGCTGGGAGGCGAGCAGTGCCCGCAGGCCCGCCCGGACCACCAGATGGTCGTCGACCAGGACGACGGTGATCGGGCTCATTCCGGTGCCCGCTCGAAGGGAATCTGGGCGGCGACGACGGTGCCCTCGCCGGGCGTGCTCTCCACGGTGAGTTCGCCGCCGAGCGCGCGGACCCGCTGCCGCATCGCAGGAAGTCCGAAACCGCCTTCCGCGGACGGGTTTCCGACCGCGGTCGGATCGAAGCCGACGCCGTCGTCGAACACGTCCAGCGCCACCGCCGAGGGCAGGTAGGTCAGTGTCACCCCTACAGTCTGCGCCGCGGCGTGACGAGCCACGTTCGAGACAGCGCTCTGGGTGATGCGCAGCAGCGCGTGCCCGACGTCCGGGGGGACCGGTTGCGGTTCGCCGATCACCCGGACCTGCGCGGTGGGGACGTAACCGCGGGCCGCGCCGAGGAGGGCGGTGCCCAGCGACTGGGTGTCGAGATTCGGTGACGAGAGGTAGTGCACCAGGTTCCGGGTCTCGGCGAGGTTCTCGCGTAGCGACGCGGTGGCGATGCCGACCTCCTCCCGCGCGGGCGAGGACGGCAGGTCCCAGGCCGCGTCGGCGGCCTCGAGGTGCAGCAACGCGCTGGTCAGGCCCTGGGTGACGGTGTCGTGGATCTCCCGGGCCAGGCGCTCACGCTCGGACAGCACGCCCGCGGCCCGCTCGGTCTCGGCCAGCCGGGACTTCGCCTCGGCGACCTGCTCGACCAAGCGCACCCGCTCCCGGCCGTCGCGTTCGATCTGGCCGTAGGCGATGACGACGAGGGCGCCGGTGCAGAGCGGGCCGATGAGCACGGCCCACTCGGTGCGGCCGCTGAAGGTGAAGAACGCGATGCTGGTGAGCACGGCGAGTACCCCGACGACGAGGTACGCCGTCCGGGTGGAGAAGGCGCGGGTGCACAGGAAGAACATCGGGAAGGCGCACCACGCGAAGCTCGGGGCGAGCCACACCAGCACGGCCCAGGTCGTCAGTACCGGCCACACCCAGGGCTGCCAGACGCCGCCTCGGCCGGACAGCAGCGCGGTCACCGCGTAGAGGGCGGCCAGCGCGGCGACGAGGGCGGCGACGACGACGAATCGCCCGCTGACGCCGTGATAGGTGAGGTATCGGGCGGTGGAGGTGGCCAGCAGCACGTAGAACGAGACGTGGATCGCGAGGTCGATCGGGCCGGGCCGCGGCGCCGAGTGCCCTCCGTCGTCGTGCGGCTGCCGGGCGCGGACGGCGCGGTCGGTGTCGGGGCTGGCCATCGGCCCGATACTACGGAGCGGCCGCCCTGGCGGGATCGGCCGTTCGGATGATCTCGCGCCGCCCGGACGGGGGAGGGGCGGGCAGTCGTCCGCCCGATGCGCGGGGGTGGGTGCGGCCGCGAGGCTGGATCCCAGTCAACGTCAGCCTCGCCGAAAGGTCCACAACGATGAACACCTCCCGCCGTCTGCCCCGCGCCCTCGCCCTCGTCGTCCCGCTCGCCGCGGTCCTGGCGACCGCCGCCTGCGGCGACGCCGGCGACAGTGCGGCCGGGGCCACCACGGTCAGCCCCGCCGCGGTGTCCGCACAGGCCCCCGCCGATCAGGCAGCCAAGGGCACCGTCGCGTCGAACCGGCTGACCGTCGCCGCCGCAGGCAGGGCCGCGCAGGCGGCGTTGGCGAAGTGCCAGGCCGACGGACTCGGCTTCGTCACCGTCTCGGTGGTGGACCGGGCCGGCAACGTGCAGGCCATGCTCCGCGGCGACAACGCCGCCCAGCACACCGTGGAGGCCTCGCGTCAGAAGGGTTACACCGCTGCGGCTTTCGGTGCGAACACGAGTGATCTGACGGAGCGCACCAAGGGTGACGGCGCCACCGTTGCTGACCTGCCGGGCACCCTGTTCCTGGCGGGCGGGGTGACGGTGAAGGCCGCGAACGCCTCCATCGCGGGCATCGGAGTCGGCGGAGCACCGGACGGTAAGGCCGACCAGGCCTGTGCCGCAGCCGGTCTCGACGCCATCGCGGGATCGTTGCAGTGAGGTCCGCGCTGCCGGCCGTCCTCCTCCTCGCTGGAAGCGTCGCCTGCGGCGCACCGGAGGCGGCCGGCGGCGCGACCGGGTCGCCGCCGGGCTCGGCGGTCGCGTCCCCGGCGCCCGCACCGGCCGCGCCGCGGCGAACCTCGACCCCCGAGCTCGAGCGCGCCCTGTTCGAGGCCGCCCGGGTCGACGACGCCGTCGGGGCCGGAGCGGCGCTGGCGCAGGGGGCGGATCTCGAGGCGCGCGGTGCCGGTGGCCGGACACCGCTGGTGGCCGCAACCAAGGTGAACGCGGTCAACGTGGCCCGACTGCTCGTCGAGGCGGGCGCCGACGTGAACGCGAAGGACGACATGCAGGACTCGGCGTTCCTGTACGCGGGTGCCGAGGGGTACGACGACATCCTCGAGCTGACGCTGGCGCACGGTGCGGATGTGTTCGCCACCAACAGGTTCGGCGGCACCGCCCTGATCCCGGCCGGCGAGCACGCGCACGTGGGGACGGTACGCACGCTGATCCGGGCCGGTGTGCCGGTGAACCACGTCAACCGCCCGGGCTGGACCGCGCTGCAGGAGGCGGTCGTGTACGGCGACGGGTCGGCGCGCTACCTCGACGTGATCGGCCAGTTGCTCGCCGCGGGCGCCGACCCGGGGATCGTGGACGCGAAGGGTCGGACCGCCCTGCAGAACGCGGAGAGCCGCGACCAGCGTGCGGTCGCGGCTCTCCTGCGCGAGGGGCGCTGAAGGACGCCGGGCTCAGCGGGTGGCGGCGGTCGCCGCCTCCACCTCGGACTTGATGCGCGCGAGCGTGGTGTTCATGCCCTTGATCATGTCCACCTCGAAGTCTGCGGTGCCGCCCATGAACTTGTCGATGAGCAGCGCCGAGATCTTGGTGGTGCCGGTCGGCGCCTCGCGGCGCTCGGTGACCTTCGTGCCGGTCGCGGTCGGCTCGAGTTCGTAGGTCCAGATGGTGTGGTTCTCGACCACGCGCCAGGCGATTGCCGTGTTCGGCTCGAACCGGATCACCTTGGCGCTGGTCGGCCACACCAGCGGACCCTTCTTGTTGATGTTGAAGGTGCGGGTTCCGTGCGTGACGTCGCCGCCGAAGATCACCATCTTCTTGCACTGCGGGCTCCACCTGCCCATCCGCGCGAGGTCGGAGACCACCTTCCACACCGCCTCGGGGGTGGAGTCGATCTCGATGCTCGCTTCGAGGGTGTTCGTCACTGGTTCGTCTCCGGTTCGTGTGTGTGCTACCAAGCGTTACGTATATCTTGCCGGATCGAGCCCGCGCGTCAAGAGGTCGGGCGCCACGGTGTAATGCGACGGGCGGGCCAGGCGATGAACAGGGTATCCACATCAGCGTCGATCAACAGTTGCACCGGAGTCAGTCGTGAAGATGTCAGGCGTCCTGCGCCACCCCCACCGTCAGTCCGTTCCGCTGCTGGCGACCGCCCGGCTGAAGGGTCGGCCGGAGAGTTGGCCGGCTGAGCAACTCGAACGACTCCTGACCCCGCGCGAGATCGACGACCTCTGCCGCGGGCACTTCGCTCGCTGACCACGGCCGCCGCACGCGAGGCGCGCCGCGCACCCAACTTGTTCTATTGGAACTAGAACAATACGATGATCTTGTGCTCATTCGGATAGACCAGTCGGCCGCCACCCCGCTCTTCGAGCAGGTGGCCGCCAGCGTGCGCCGGGCGATCGCGGACGGAACCGCGCCGCCCGGCGAACGGCTGCCCGGCGCCCGGGACCTGGCGGCCTCGCTCGACCTCAACGTGCACACGGTCCTGCGCGGCTACCAGCAACTGCGCGACGAGGGGCTGATCGAGTTGCGTCGCGGCCGAGGTGCGGTGGTGGCGGCCGACGCGGCCGGACGCAGCCGGCTGCGACAGGCGGTCCGAGACCTGGTCGCCGAGGCCCGGCGGCACGGGATGAGCGCGCTCGAACTCACCGACCTCGTGAACAAGGAGATGGCTTAACGCTTCCCCTGCCTCGGGACAGGAGATTCCAAGCTCAGACCGCAACCCGACCACCCACCCGAAGGGAGGGGTCAGATTGTCTGACGTCGTCAACACTTGTGTGGCCGCGTTCTGCCACAGCCAGGATCACCCCGGCAGCGTTCCGATCCCGACCGGCGGCGTAGCCGCGGTCGCGGCAACGGAAGGTTCGTTGTGCGAGGTCGAGGCGTTGCTTGGCTCTCGCGAGACACCTCGAACACGTCATCGTCGTGTAGGCGGGCTGCACCAACACCACCTTCCGGCCAGCCCGCACACCACGATCGATCAACTCCCGCTTCGCCGCACCGATCGCCGCATCGGCGGCCTTGCGGGCCATCGTCGACTTCGCCAAGAACTTCGGTGTGAAATCCTCCACCGCAATCAGCGCATGCCGGTCGACCACCGACTTGGCCCACACCCGGGAATCGTGGACGGTCTGTCGGGCTGCCTTCTTCTGCAGCCTCGCCGCATCCCGTTTCGCCCGTTGATGCCCACCCGATTGCGGTCCACGCCTGCCGCTGTGACGTCGCGACATCTTGCGTTGTGCCTTCGCGAGCTCGGCGGCACAACGCTGCCGATGTCCGAGATACGGCAGATCGAACTCGGCATCGGTGGTCGTGGCCGTTGTGGTTACACCCCAGTCGATTCCGATCCCGCACTCTGCCTCGGGTGCAGGTTCGGTTTCGCGGCGGACAACGAACGACGCATACCAATGTCCCAACGAATCCTGGGTGACGCGAACACTGGTCGGATCGGACGGCAGCTCCCGCGACCACACCACCGGGATGCTCACACCCTTCGGGAGGATCAACCGCCCGTCGCGCAGGGAGAATCCCCGCAGGGTGTACTCGAGCGAGGGCAGCGAGTTCTTCCGCGCCTTGAACACCGGCCGACCTCGGCCCTTCACCTTGAAGGACTGGTCCAACGCCCGCGCGTAGGTGCGGAGGGTTTGCTGTTGGGCGACCTGCGATCCGTCCCGCAACCACACGCTGTGCGACCGGGCCTGGGTGAGGAGCTTCGACAACTTCCCGAATGTCGGCCGCAACCCCGACTTCTGGTGATGGACAGCCTCGTTCCACAGGAACCGGCACCGATGCCACTCAGCGGTCAGAGCACGCTGCGCTATCGCACCCGGCCGAAGCCGGTAGCTGTAGCGCACCACTTCCTCCACACCCGGCAACGCAACCGACAACACCGACAGGAAGGAGGACGGCGCTTCCACTCCCCGGTGAACGACGGAGTGTCCGCGCCGAACTTACGATGACGACTTCCCCCGCTGCGCCCCACGTCTCGTGGACTCGTGCGTTCGCCGCCACGCTGGCGTTGCCGGTCCTGGCCGCGCTGGGCGCATCCGCGACGATCGGTTCCTGGTCCGACGACCTGCCGGACCCGGTGGCCGTGCACTTCGGCCCCGGCGGGGAGGCGGACGGCTTCGCCTCGCTGACCGCGGCCACGTGGTCCCCGCTGCTCGGGCCTGCGGTGGCGGCGGTGTTCTGCCTGCTGCTGCTCCTGCTGACCAGGCGGGACGCTCGTGCGGCGCGGACGGGTGTCGCGGTGGCCGCCGGGATCGGCGTCTTCGTCGCCGCACTTCCGGCCGCG
>NZ_JBHZAH010000142.1:0-11379 GCF_042754225.1 Rhodococcus sp. NPDC059234 | reverse complement strand
CCGGGGTACCGATCACGCACAGTTCCTTCGTCTCCGCCCATGGTGAGCACCGCCGTGGGCGGACTTGTCGTGTCCGTGGCCGGGCGCGGTCGTCCGATCGAAATCCGTTGCGCCAGAGCACTTCCCTGTGTCGCACATCACCCCTACACTTCGTGTCGAACCGAACGATCGGTTGGGCTGAGGTCCGGGGCCGGGAGGCTCGACGGACCGATTCACAAGGAGAGTGGCTGGGATGGCGACAATCGTCGAGCACGCGAAACCCTCACAGCGGGAATACGACAGGGCCGCGGTGGCGAGCATGGTCGGTACCACCGTCGAGTGGTACGACTTCTTCATCTACGCGCAGGCGGCGGCGCTGATCTTCGCAGACCTGTTCTTCAAACCGATGGGCGCCGCGGGTCAGATCGTTGCGTACGTGACCGTCGGCATCAGCTTCGTCTTCCGGCCCCTCGGCGCGGTGCTCGCCGGCTACCTGGGTGACCGGATCGGGCGCAAGAAGGTTCTCGTCGCGACCCTCGCGATGATGGGCGCCGCCACGGTCGCGATCGGCCTGCTGCCCACCTACGCGACGATCGGGGTGTGGGCGCCGATCCTGCTGATCGCGCTGCGCGTGGTCCAGGGATTCTCGACCGGGGGCGAATGGGGTGGTGCCGCGCTGCTTGCCGTTGAGCACGCTCCGGTCAAGCGGCGCGGTTTCTTCGGGGCCTTCGTGCAGATGGGTGTCCCGATCGGCATGCTGCTCGCGACCGGCGCGCTCGCGCTGTGCACGTTCACGCTGACCGACGAGCAGTTCACGAGCTGGGGGTGGCGCCTGCCGTTCCTCGTCAGCATGGTGCTCATCGGTGTCGGCTTCTACATTCGCAGCCGCGTGAGCGAGAGTCCGGTGTTCGCCGAACTCAAGGAGCGCAAGGCCCAGAGCGCGACGCCGCTGCGGGAACTGCTGCGCGAGCACCCGAGGCGCGTCGTGCTGTCGGCGTTGTCGTTCGTCGGCACAAACGGCAACGGCTACATGGTGATCGGCGGGTTCATCGTGGCCTACGCCTCGAAGGCGCACGGCCTGGGCAAGACAGATCTGCTGCTGGCCACCCTGGCGAGCGCGGTCACGTGGGGCGTGTTCACGATGGTCGGAGCCCGCTGGTCGGACCGACGCGGCCGTACCGCCGTGATGAACGTCGGCAACCTCGCGATGGTGCTGTTCGCGGTGCCGTTCTTCCTGCTGATCGACACCGGCAACCTCGGGCTGATCTACCTCGCGATGATCCTGTTCTCGGTCGGACTGGGCCTCTCCTACGGCCCGCAGCCCGCCCTCTTCGCGGAGAGCTTCCCGGCCTCGGTTCGATACAGCGGGGCCTCGATCTCGTACGCGATCGGCACCATCTTCGGCGGCGCGTTCGCGCCG
The DNA here is from genome assembly GCF_042754225.1 of Rhodococcus sp. NPDC059234. NCBI lineage: Bacteria > Bacillati > Actinomycetota > Actinomycetes > Mycobacteriales > Nocardiaceae > Rhodococcus > Rhodococcus sp. NPDC059234. Next base: position 9,980 of record NZ_JBHZAH010000142.1, on the reverse strand, counting down.
ACGGTCGCCCAGTGGCTGCTCGGCAAGACCGGTGGCACCCTGGCGATCTCGCTGTACCTCGCGCTGCTCGCCGTGGTGTCGCTGGTGGCCACCGCGGCGCTCGAGGACAGGTCCGGGGTCGATCTGGCGGCGTAGTGCGCGACGACGGCGGGACCGCGGCGCGAGCGGTCCCGCCGCCGTCCCCCTACGCTGGGCTCGACCGGAAGGAGTCACATGAGCGAGGCGATCGAGGTTCGGCGGGACGGCGACGTCGTCACCTGGACACTGAACCGACCCGAGACCCGCAACGTCATCTCCGAGCCCGACATGGTCGAGGCGTTCGAGCGGGCGATCGCGGCGGTGAACGGGGACCGGACGGCCCGCGTGGTGGTGCTGACCGCGAACGGCCCCGCGTTCTCCTCGGGCGGCAACGTCAAGCACATGCGCGATCGCGTCGGCATGTTCGGCGGCGCCCCCGCGGAACTCCGCGACGGCTATCGCCAGGGCATCCAGCGCATCCCGAGGGCGCTCTACCACTGCGAGGTTCCGGTGATCGCGGCGGTGAACGGGCCGGCGGTGGGGGCGGGCTGCGACCTGGCGCTGATGTGCGACATGCGGATCGCGTCGACCGCGGCGACGTTCGCGGAGAGCTTCGTCAAGCTCGGCATCATCCCCGGGGACGGCGGTGCCTGGTTGCTCCCGCGGGCGGTCGGGTTGGCGCGGGCGGCGGAGATGGCGTTCACCGGCGACGCGGTCGATGCGGTCACCGCGCTGGACTGGGGTCTGGTGTCCCGGGTGGTCGAGCCCGAGAAGCTGCTCGAGACGGCGTACGGGCTCGCCCGCCGAGTGGCGCTGAACCCGCCGCAGGCGTTGCGGATGACCAAGAAGCTGCTCCGTGAGGGACAACACCAGAGCCTCGAGTCGCTGCTGGAACTGTCCGCCTCCATGCAGGCCCTCGCCCATCACACCCGCGACCACCAGGAGGCGGTCGCGGCGATGCTCGAGAAGCGGACCCCGGACTTCATCGGCGAGTAGCGCAGGTGGGCCTTTGTCGGCGTCTCGCCGTAGAGTGTCCCATCGTGATCATCGTCAGCACAGACGGCTCCTGCCTGCGCAATCCCGGTGGCGCGATCGGCTGGGCGTGGGTCAATCACACCGGCCCGAGCCAGTCGGGCGGTGAACCGTCGGGAACCAATCAGGTTGCCGAGTTGCGGGCGGTGCTCGAGGCGATCAGGGCGCACCCCGGATCCGAGCCGATGGTGATCGAGTCGGACTCCCAGTACGCGATCAAGTGCGCCTCCGAATGGGTGTCCGGGTGGAAGCGCAAGGGCTGGCGGACGGCCTCCGGCGAGCCGGTCAAGAACATCGACCTGGTCCGCGGAATCGACGAGGCACTCGCCGAGCGGCCGGGCCCGGTGCGGTTCCGCTGGGTTCGCGGCCACGTCGGCAACCACTACAACGAGGAGGCGGACAAGCTCGCGGGCGAGGCCGCGCGGGCGATCGCCGCGGGTGGTCCCGCGCCGGCTCCGGTGGCGTCGCCGACCGGGGCGGAGACGCCGGCCAAGACGATCTCGCGTGCCAAGAGCGTCGCGCGTGCGGCCCCGAAGGCCAGGCCCGCGGCCGCGGTCCCGACGATCGAGATGGAGCCGACGCTCTTCGAGCTACCCGCACAGGACGATTCGTTGACCCTGTTCTGACCCGCGATCGCTCCCCTGGTCCGAGCGAACGCTCAGAGGTCGAACAGCCGGGCAGCGTTGTCGTGGCAGACGCCGCGAACCCAGTCGTCGCCGAGACCGAGCCGGGCGACCGCCTCGAGCGCGTGCGCGTACGGATAGGGAATGTTCGGGAAGTCGCTACCGAACAGAATCCGGTCCCCGGTGTCGCGGAGCAGCGGCAGATCGGCGGCTCGCAGCGGTGCGGCCTCACCGATGAAGTCGGTGAACGCCATCGTGGTGTCCAGCAGCACGCGGTCGTATTGCTGTGCAAGGTGGAGGAATTCGGTGTACTCGGGCATCCCCATGTGCGCGATGACCAGCCGCAGTCGCGGGAAGCGGGCGAGCAGGGCGGCGATGGGGGCGGGCCCGGTGAACCGTCCCGGCGCAGGGCCGGAGCCGCAATGGATGACGATCGGGGTGCCGGTGTCCTCGAGCACTCCCCACACCCCGTCGAGTAGGGGGTCGTTCGGGTCGTAGTCGCCGACCTGGATGTGCGACTTGAACACTCGCGTCCCGGCCTCGAGGGCGAGCCGGACGTAGTCGCCCGCGTCCGGCTCGGGGTAGAAGGTGGACGTGTGCAGGCAGTCGGGATTGCGCGCGGCGAACTCGATCGACCACTGGTTGAGCCAGGCGGCCATGTCGGGCTTGTGCGGGTAGATCATCGAGGTGAATGCACGTACGCCGTACGACCGCAGTCGGTCGAGCCGGACGTCCTCCTCGAGGCGATACCGAATCGGCCACTCGACCCCGGTGAGCGGTCCGGCGGAGTCGAAGTACGACCACACCTTGTCCATGACGCGCTTGGGCATGAAGTGGGTGTGGACGTCGACGATGCCCGTCAGTCCCAATCCCCGCTGGAAGGCGACGACGGCGTCGATGTCCTCGTGCCGACTGTGTTTCTCATTGCTCACGATGTCCACATTGTCACGACCCCGTCCGGTCTCCACCACGGTGGTCGACAGATCCCCGACCCGTGGCTACCGTGACGAAGGCTCGCGAATGCGATCCGCCCATCCAGGAGAGGTTTTCGATGATCACCAATGCGGTCAACTGGGTTCTCGGCACTGTCGGAGGAGTCTTCGCGGGTTCCAGTGGCTACCAGATCCCGCCGGGCACCCTGCCGAACGGCAGCTGACCGCCCGGTCGGGGTCGCTGCCCGGCGGTGACGCGAGCGAGCTGCGGGCGCTCTACCGCTCGATTCCGAACTCCCGCAGCCGCTCCCAGTACAGCTCCACGTTGCCGAGCTTGACGTCCTCGTACCCGCGCACCAGGTCCGGCAGACCGGCGATCTCGGTCGCCCGGTCGTAGCCGGCGGCGTCGAGCTCGGCGGCCAGCGCGCGCACCACGCCGGTGTAGTGGGCGAGTAGTTCGCGCTCGACCCGACGGACGTGGGCGTAGCCGAACGGGTCCAGCTTGGTCCCGCGGAGCACCTTGCCCTTGGCCAGCATCTTCAGCGCCACATGCGACTTCGGCCGGAGACCGATCTTCTTCTTGCGGCCCAGTGCCCGCAGCGCGGGCGGGTGCAGCTTGTAGGTGAGGTTCTCGCCGCCGGGGATCTGGGACGCGACATCCTCGAGGAACGCGGGATCGACCAGCATCCGCGCGACCTCGTACTCGTCCTTGTATGCGGTGAACTTGAACAGCCCGCGGGCCACGGCCTCGCTGAACTCCGTCCGATCGGTGACCGAGCGCTCCGCGGCCCAGATGGACTGCACGGCGTCGATGTACCGGCGCGCGACCTTCGCGTTCTGGAACTCGACCAGCTCGCCGGCGCGAAGCTCCACGAGCCTGCGGACCTCCCCGTCGAAGGTCACGCCGGCGAGCAGGCGTGCCGGTACGACGGCGGGGGTGCGCGTGGCCCGCGAGGTGACCGCGGCGAACGCCTCCGGATCGGCGAGGGCGACTCGACCCCAGCGGAAGGCGTCGATGTTCGCGGAGACCGCGATGCCGTTGATGCCGATGGCCTCCTCGATGGCCTCGGCGGGCAACCTCAGTCCGCCGCTCTGGAAGGCCGCGCCGATCAGCAGGAAGTTCGCGGCGGCGGTGTTGCCGAACAACTCCTGCGCGGCGGCCAGCGCGTCGAATGCGGTGAGCGACTTGGATGCCGAGCCGAGGCGGTCGAGCAGCGCCTGCTCGTCCGGGTACCGGACGGACTTGTCGTAGACCATGTCGCCGGTGGGAGTCTGGCTGGTCGACGCGACCGCGACGGTGGCGTCCGCGCTGCCGTAGGCCAGGTTCTTGGTGTCGGTGGCGGTGAGCAGGTCGAACGCGACGATGCAGTCGGCGCTGCCGGGGGTCAGCCGGTTCGACGGCTCCAGCGCATCGGGGGAGAAGCGCAGGTGCGAGACCACCGGTCCGGCCTTCTGGCTGAGGCCGATCTGGTCCAGGGACTCCACCTCGTAGCCCGCACGCAGCGCGGCGGTGGCGAGCACCTGGTTGACCGTGACGATGCCGGTGCCACCGATGCCCGCGAGGAAGACGTTCTGCGTCGAGGTCAGCTCGCCGAGGTCCGGCTCGGCCGCGAGCGGCGGCACCGGGCGTTCGGCCCGGGCGGGCTTCTTCGTGCCCGGCACGACCTCGACCGTGACGAACGACGGGCAGTCGCCGTCCAGGCAGGAGTAGTCCGTGTTGCACGAGGTCTGGTCGATCCGGGTCTTGCGGCCGAACTCGGTGTCCACCGGCTGAACGGACAGGCAGTTGCTCTTGGTGCCGCAGTCGCCGCAGCCCTCGCAGACCGCCTCGTTGATGACCACCCGCGTGTTGCGGGTGGGCAGCGTGCCGCGCTTGCGCTGCCGGCGTGCGTCGGCGGCGCAGTGCTGGTCGTAGATCAGCACGGTGACGCCCTCGATCTCACGCAGCTCGCGCTGCGCCTCGTCGAGTCGGTCGCGGTGCCACAGCTTGACGCCCTTGGCGAGCTGTCTCTTGTTGTGCCGCTTGGGATCGTCGGCGCAGATGATGATCCGCTTGACGCCCTCGGTGGTGAGCTTGTGGGTGAGCTGCGCGACGGACAGGGCGCCCTCGGCGTCCTGGGCGCCGGTCATCGCGACGACGTCGTTGTAGAGCAGCTTGTAGGTGATGTTCACTCCCGCCGCGACGCAGGCCTGCACGGCGAGCTGACCGGAGTGGAAGAAGGTGCCGTCGCCGACGTTCTGGAACAGGTGCTTGACGTCGGTGAACGGCGCCTGGCCGATCCACTGGCTGCCCTCGCCGCCCATCTGGGTCAGACCGGTGACCGCGCTGTCCTCGCGATTCGAGATGGTGACCATGGTGTGGCAGCCGATGCCGCCGCCGCCGATCGAGCCCGCGGGCAGTGCCGTGGACCGGTTGTGCGGGCACCCGCTGCAGAAGTACGGGGTGCGCTTCGTGGACAGGACCTCCAGCGAGAGCTGAGGCGGCAGAGCCTTTTTCAGCTCCACACGGCCCCTGAGCACTCGGCGCAGCGGGCCGAGCAGCCGGCCCGCCGTCAACTCGCCGTCGACAGGCATCAACGGCCGGCCCGCGGCGTCGCGTTTCCCGAGGATCTGCGGGGTGTTCTCGGTGCCGTAGAGGATTTCGCGGATCTGGGTCTCGATGAAGGCGGTCTTGTCCTCGACCACGATCAGCTGCTCGAGTCCGGCGGCGAACTCCCGGACCTTCTGCGGGCCGAGCGGGGTGGGCATGCCGATGCGCAGCAGCCGGATCCCGGCGTGGTGCAGCGCGGCCTCGTCCATGCCGAGGTCGAGCAGTCCCTGACGCAGCGAGTCGAAGGTGGTGCCGGTGGCCGCGAACCCGATCTTCGCCCCGGTGGGGTCGACCTCCACCACGTCGAGATCGTTGGCGGCGCCGTACGCGCGGACGATCTCCCAGCGAGGACCGTACAGGTCCGCCTCCGCGATGACGCTGTCCGTGGGGACCGCCATGGGTCGCTGCTTGTAGACGAACGGCTTTCCTTCCCAGTCGATCTCGGGAACGGTGATGTCGATGTCGGCCACGCTGCCGTCGACCGTCCACGCGCCGTCGGCGACGTCGGCGACGACCTTCAGTGCGACCAGGCATCCCGAGGCGCGCGACAGCGCGACGCCGTGCATGCCCATCGTGATCATCTCTTCGGCGTTGCGCGGGAACAGCACCGGGATCCCGAGCGCGGCGAGGGAGCGCTCGCTGACCGCGGGAACGGTGGAGGACTTCGAGGCGGGGTCGTCGCCGACGAGCAGCAGCACGCCGCCCTTGGGGTTGACCCCGTACATGTTCGCGTGCCGCAGCGCGTCGGTCGCCCGGTCGACGCCGGGACCCTTGCCGTACCAGACGCCGATGACGCCGTCGTGCGTCGCCTGACCTTGCGGCAGGTCCGCCTGGCTGCCCCAGACGGCGGTCGCGGCGAGCTCCTCGTTGAAGCCGGGCACGAAGGTGATGTCGTGCTCGGCGAGCACCTGCGGCATGCCGTGCAGCATCTTGTCGACGCCGCCGAGCGGGCTGCCCTGGTAGCCGGAGACGAAGGTCGCGACCCGTCGGCCCGCGCGGATGTCGTGGACGTGCTGTTCGACGAGCTGGCGCGCGATCGCCTGGACGCCGGTCAGCAGTACCGGACCCGAACCGGACCGGTAGCGGTCGTCGAGGTCGTAGGGCTGCGGCCGGTCGTAGGGCCGGGGCTGATCGTCGCGGACCACCAATTCAGTCACTGTCGCCACCGTTTCTGCGCCGCATCGTGGTGTGGATGCGGGCGATCCGTCGAGCAAGGGGTGTAGCAATAGTTCGTCTGAGTGGTCTGGCCGTCAACTACTGCAGAATCAGCTGAACGCTATGATCAATTGTGACGTGGAACACTATTCGGAGGTCGACATGGTGATCAGCATCGACAGACTCGACGCCGCGTTGCTCGGCCTGCTCACCGAGGACCCGCGGGCCCAGATCATGGACCTCGCGTCCCGGCTGGGGGTCGCACGCAACACGGTGCAGTCGAGGATGCGAAGGCTCGAGGAGAACGGCGTCGTGGTCGGCTACCGGCCGGAGGTGGACCTGTCCGCGCTCGGACTCCCGGTGCAGGCCTTCGTCGGGGCGGAACTCGAACAGGGCCGCATCCAGGACGTGATCGAGGATCTGCGGGCGGTCCCGGAGGTGCTCGAGGTGCACACCACCACCGGCCGCGAGGACCTGCTGATCCGGATCGCGGCCCCGTCGCACGAGGAACTGCTGCACGTCCTCGAGAGCGTTCTCGGGCTCGAAGGCGTCGCGCACACCACGACGACCCTGGCACTCACGACACCGGTGAAGTACCGGACGCAGCCGCTCGTCGACCACATCACCCGCGAGGCGGGGCACGGACGGTCGGCGGCCCACCGCGGTGCCGACTCCGACTGACGGTTCCGTACGACCGATGCCGGACGGCACGTGGGAGCCGTGGACGGCGCGGGCCTATCGTGGAGACATGCCCGTCTCGACCTCCCTGCCCGAACGCGGGCTCGAGACGGTCCACACCAGTTCGCGCCCGCTGCTGCTCGCGGCGAGCCTGTCGCCCCTGGGCAGGGGCAGAGCCGACCCGTGTCACCGCGTCACCCCCGACGGCGCTCTGTGGCGGACCTCCCTGATGCCGACCGGCCCCGTGACGTATCGCCTGACCCAGGTGGACCGGAGTTCAGTAGGGTGCCGGGCCTGGGGTGCGGGCGCGGCCGAGTTCGCGAGCGCCCTGCCCGACCTGCTCGGCGAATCCGACGACGCCACGGGCTTCAGGCCCGAACACCCCAGGTTGGCCGAGGCGCACCGGAGGCTCCCCGGCCTGCGGATCCCGCGTACCGGCCGGGTGTTCGAGGCGCTGGTGCCCGCCGTCCTCGAACAGAAGGTGCACGGGATCGCGGCGCAGGCGTCCTGGCGCCGACTGGTGACCGCGCACGGCACACCCGCCCCCGGGCCGGCGCCGGAGGGAATGCGGGTGCCGCCGTCGGCGCAGGTGTGGCGCCGCATCCCGTCCTGGGAGTTCCACCGTGCCGGGGTGGATCCGCGTCGCGCGCGGACCATCGTGACCTGTGCGGCGGTCGCGGACCGGCTCGAGAAGGCCGCGGAGATGGACCCGCCGGACGCCCTGCGGCGGCTGCGCGCGGTGAACGGGGTGGGGGAGTGGACGGCGGCGGAGGTGGCCCAGCGCGCGCTCGGTGACGCGGACGCGCTGTCGGTGGGCGACTTCCACCTTGCGGCCGTCGTGGGCTGGTCGCTGCTCGGTCGTCCGCTCGACGATCCCGGCATGGTCGAGTACCTGAATCCGATTCGGCCGCACCGTCATCGCGCGGTCATGCTGCTCGTCGTGAGCGGACAGGCGGTCAAGCCGAAGTTCGGACCGAGGACCCCGGTCACGGACCACCGCCGGCACTGATCCACGAAGTGGAATCAGCTCGCCTCGAGCAAGGCCAGTGCCAGCCGGACCAGTTCGGGTTCGAGCTCGTCCAGCCCCGGTGCCGCCTCGGGTTCGCGTTCCCAGGCCGCCAGCGATCCGATGACGAAGCGGGTCATCAGCGCCACTCGGCGCGTCCGGTCGGCCTCCGGCAGGTGGGTCAGCGCGTCGGCCATGTCGGTGAACAGGTTGTGCACCACCGAGACCGAGCCGCCCTGCGGCTGGCGTGCCAGCGCGGCGTCGTCGAGCGCGAAGATGTCGAGGCGGATCGTCGCCATCCACTGTTCGTTGAAGCGCGCCCAGTAGCTCGGCCGTTCTCTCCGTAGCTCCGCGACCAGCGGGCCGACGTATCCCTCGACCATGACCGGAAGGTCGTACGCGCCGCGGTCGTGGGCGGCGGCGAGGTACACCGCACGGTCGACGTTCACGCGGTCGGTGTGCAGCCGCCACACCTCCTCGAGCAGTCCCTCCCAGGACCCGAAGTGATAGGTGATGGCCGAGTTGTTCTTGTGTCCGGCTGCCCGGACCACGGCGCTGGCGGGCACGCCGTGCACCCCGCGTTCGGCAACGAGGCGTTCCGCGGCCTGCACCAGACTGAGACGGGCGGTTGACAGTGTGGTTTGCGTCACGGTACTAAGAAGCCCTTCTTATTCTTCCGTCCGGGCCACCTGCCCCGGCGCACCGCCTGAGAGGCTGCCATGCGTCCAACCTGCGTTTCCGTCCGAATCATAGGCGCGTTGGCGGTCACCGCCATCGCCGTGACCGGCTGCTCGAGCAGTGACGGAGACTCCGCCACCGCGACATCCCCCGTGCCGAACGGCGGTGACGTGCTCTCGTCCGCGCCGCTGACGAACGCCGCCGCGCTGCCGAGCGCCGGCCGCAGCGAGCTGATCACTTATGCGTCCGAGAACGGGAAGGGTGAGCCGATCGTGGTCTCGGGCACCGTGGCGATCCCGTCGGGAACTGCGCCCGACGGCGGCTGGCCGGTGATCAGCTGGGCCCACGGTACGACCGGCATCGCGGACACCTGCGCGCCGTCGGGGGACACCGTCGACGGTGCCGTGCACGACTACGTCGGCACCGTCAGTACCACCCTCGACCAATGGGTCAAGAACGGCTACGTCGTGGTCCAGACCGACTACGAGGGCATGGGAACGCCCGGCGACCACACCTACCTCAACGCGACCTCCGAGTCCAATGCGGTCACCGACATCGTGAGGGCTGCACGGCATCTCGAACCATCGGTGGGAAGCAAGTGGTTCGTCGGCGGGCACAGTCAGGGTGGCGCGGCGGCGATCAGCGCGTCGGACCAGGCGGTGGATCGCGCCCCCGAGCTCACTCTGCTCGGCGCGATCGCGGTCGCGCCCGGCAGCGGGCTGAGCCAGACGCCCGCCTACATCCGGTCCGGTGACCCGGCCATCGCGCCGGTCCTGTCGTTCCTGCCGATCACGCTGCTCGGCGCCGCGGCCGCCGATCCCGCGGTCAAGCCGGAGGAGATCGTCTCCGAGGCGGCGGCGCCGCTGATGACGGCCGCGCGACGTGGCTGCATCGCCGACATCCGCGCGGCCATCCCGGGAGTGCCGGTGGACAAGGTGCTTCGACCCGGCGCGGATCTCGGACCGTGGACCAAGTACCTGGCGGAGCAAGAGCCGTCGAACGCCGAACCCAAGGTTCCGGTGTTGTTCGCGCAGGGCACCGCCGACGCTCTCGTCACGCCGTCTTCCTCGCAGGTTCTCGTGAAGCAACTGTGCGACAAGGGAACTCGGCTGGACTATCGGACCTACGGCGGAGCGGACCACCGTGCGAGTGTGGCCGCGTCGCTGCCGGACGCCATGGCGTTCACCAAGGCACTGCTGGCAGGTGAGCAGACGCCGACCACCTGCTGATGCACTTCGTGCAGTGGTGCGGTGACGGAGTGCCTGCAC
>NZ_JBHZAH010000141.1:0-11405 GCF_042754225.1 Rhodococcus sp. NPDC059234 | reverse complement strand
GACCCGGTGCGAACCGGGTCCGACGGGCATCGTCGTGCCTGGGAGAAACCGCTACAGCCCGGCCTCGTCGAGCGCTGCGTCGACCGCGTCCCGCACCTCGTCGAAGCTCTTGCCGGACGACAGCTCCCGGGCGGTGAGCTCCTCGATCCGCGACTCGACCTCGCGGTATCGGGCCAGCCAGCGTTCCTTGTCGGCCTGCCAGTAACCCATCACGTCGAACCGGTCGGCGCCCCACCCGAGCCGGCGGCGCAGGTGTGCGCGGATCGTCCGGGAGGCTCCGGACTCGCCCGCCGACCAGACGTACCCGGGACCCGGCGGCAGCGGAAGGGAGGCCAGGTGATCGGGGAGGGCACTGGGACCGTGCCCGTTGCCGGTGCCGTGCAGCCAGGTGACGGTCAGGTCGGCCGTCGTGACCCAGTGCTGCTCGTCGCCGGCGTCGGGAACCTCCGCGATCACGTGCACCGCGGTCGCCGGCGCCAGGTTCTCGACGATGCGGGCCGCGGCGGGCAGCGCGCTCAGGTCCGCGAGCAGCAGTTGCCAGTTCGCATCCGCCGGCGGGTGGTACCAGCCCTTGGCGCGGGAGAGCAGGACCGGTGAACCGACGGTCGCCGCGCGGGCCCAGGCCGCGGCGGCCCCGCCGGCGTGGATCGCGAAGTCGACGTCGACGGTGCCGGCGGCGGGGTCCCAGTGCCGGACGGTGTAGCTGCGCCGGTGGCCGTCGAACTCGATCAGCACCCGCTCGTCGGGGTCGCCGCTGGACGAGAAGTCGGACAGTCCGGCACCCGCGAATCGGATCCGCCGGAGGCTGGGGGACAGCCGGCCGGTCGAGGCCACGTGGGCGCGAAACTGTGGTTCGTCGGGGGGCGGCACCGCCTCACCATAGGTGTTTGCTGGCTCGACAGCACATGACGCCCGACCCGGCCGCCGAGCGGCCGAAATGTGAGCTGCGACACGCCGGAGAGGGGGTGATTGCGGCCCGGCCGGAGGCTTACGACCTGGGAATTCCAGCTTTGTGGTTCACAACATCTCGCGCCTTAGGGATATGTCGGCCACTAGGTGTAGTGTCTAGAACACCGAGAGGGCAGAGCCGGAACGGTCGAGAACTGCAGGCCAGGGCGCTGTTCCAGTAGGTGAGATAGACATCACAGTTTCGTCAAGATTTCGCTGGTTAACCAGCGGGTCGAGTCGGGCGGGGAAGCCCGAAACGACGGCGAGGCCGTTTTCACCGTGTTGAGGCAGTACCGAGTTACCCGCAGTACCGAGCGACACAGTTCTCTGATCGGTTCCGTAAGCCAGGGGAGAGAGGGACTTAGATGAGCATCACCGTCTACACCAAGCCGGCGTGCGTTCAGTGCAATGCGACCTACAAGGCGCTCGACAAGGCCGGTATGGAGTACTCCATCGTCGACATCACCGAGGACGCGGAGGCCCGCGACTACGTGATGGCGCTCGGCTACCTGCAGGCCCCCGTCGTGGTGGCGGGCGACGATCACTGGTCGGGCTTCCGCCCGGACCGGATCAAGTCGCTGTCCACGGCCGCCGCCTGAAGACCGTACGGAGATGATCGGCCATGACGGCGCTGGTCTACTTCTCCAGCGCGTCGGAGAACACGCACCGCTTCGTTGAGAAGCTCGGGCTGCCTGCGACGCGCATTCCGCTCCACGACCGCGAGGGCACGTTCGAGGTCGACGAACCGTACGTCCTGATCCTGCCCACCTACGGGGGTGGGACGACAGTGACCGGACGCGACACGAGCTACGTGCCCAAGCAGGTCATCAGATTCCTCAACAACAAGCACAATCGCTCCCTCATTCGCGGAGTGATCGCTGCCGGCAATACGAACTTCGGCGAGTCGTACTGCTATGCCGGAAACGTGATTTCGCAGAAGTGTCAGGTGCCGTACCTGTACCGCTTCGAACTCATGGGAACCGCCGACGACGTAGTGGCCGTCCGCGACGGGCTCGAACAATTCATGGAGAGTGAACAGTGGCACCGACAATCACAGACGCAGCCCCGGCTGGGAGTGTAGAGCGCGCTGCGGCACGACCCGACGCGTCCGCGGGGGAGCTCGACTACCACGCGCTGAACGCGATGCTGAACCTGTACGGCCCGAACGGCGAGATCCAGTTCGACAAGGACCGCGAGGCCGCGCACCAGTACTTCCTCCAGCACGTCAACCAGAACACCGTCTTCTTCCACAACCTGGACGAGAAGCTGGACTACCTGGTCAAGGAGAACTACTACGAGCGTGAGGTCCTCGACCAGTACACGCGCAACTTCGTCAAGGAACTGATCGACCACGCCTACGCGGCGAAGTTCCGGTTCCCGACCTTCCTCGGCGCGTTCAAGTACTACACCTCCTACACGCTCAAGACGTTCGACGGTAAGCGCTACCTCGAGCGTTTCGAGGACCGCGTCTGCATGGTCGCGCTGACCCTCGCCGCGGGCGACGAGAAGCTGGCCACCAAGCTCGTCGACGAGATCATCGCCGGCCGCTTCCAGCCGGCCACCCCGACGTTCCTCAACTCGGGCAAGAAGCAGCGCGGCGAGCCCGTGTCCTGCTTCCTGCTGCGCATCGAGGACAACATGGAGTCGATCGGCCGCTCCATCAACTCGGCCCTGCAGCTGTCGAAGCGCGGCGGCGGAGTTGCGTTGCTGCTCAGCAACGTTCGCGAGCACGGTGCCCCGATCAAGAAGATCGAGAACCAGAGCTCGGGCGTCATCCCCATCATGAAGCTGCTCGAGGACTCGTTCTCGTACGCGAACCAGCTCGGTGCGCGCCAGGGCGCGGGCGCGGTGTACCTGCACGCGCACCACCCGGACATCTACCGCTTCCTCGACACCAAGCGCGAGAACGCGGACGAGAAGATCCGCATCAAGACGCTGTCCCTCGGCGTGGTCATCCCGGACATCACGTTCGAGCTGGCGAAGAAGAACGAGGACATGTACCTCTTCTCGCCGTACGACGTCGAGCGCATCTACGGGGTGCCGTTCGCGGACATCAACGTCACCGAGAAGTACTACGAGATGGTCGACGACAAGCGGATCCGCAAGTCGAAGATCAAGGCGCGCGAGTTCTTCCAGACGGTCGCCGAGCTGCAGTTCGAGTCCGGCTACCCGTACATCATGTACGAGGACACCGTGAACCGGGCGAACCCGATCGCGGGCAAGGTCACCCACTCGAACCTGTGCTCGGAGATCCTGCAGGTCTCCACGCCGTCGACCTTCAACGACGACCTGTCCTACAGCCACATCGGCAAGGACATCTCCTGCAACCTCGGTTCGCTGAACATCGCCAAGACGATGGACTCGCCGGACTTCGCGCAGACCATCGAGACGTCGATCCGTGCGCTGACCGCGGTCGCCGACCAGACCTCCATCGACTCCGTCCCGTCGATCCGGAGGGCGAACGACGAGGGTCACGCCATCGGTCTCGGGCAGATGAACCTGCACGGCTACCTGGCCCGCGAGCGGATCCACTACGGCTCCGACGAGGGCATCGACTTCACGAACATCTACTTCTACACGGTGGTGTTCCACGCGATCCGGGCCTCGAACGAGATCGCCAAGGATCGCGGCACGTACTTCGCCGGGTTCCCGGAGTCCCAGTACGCCTCGGGCGAGTACTTCGACAAGTACACCGACCGGGTGTGGGAGCCGGCGACCGAGCGCGTGCGGCAGCTGTTCGCCGACGCCGGCGTCCACATCCCCACCCAGGACGACTGGCGCGAGCTCAAGGCGTCGGTGCAGCAGCACGGCATCTACAACCAGAACCTGCAGGCCGTCCCGCCGACCGGCTCGATCTCGTACATCAACAACTCCACCAGCTCCATCCACCCGGTGGCGTCGAAGATCGAGATCCGCAAGGAAGGCAAGATCGGCCGCGTCTACTACCCGGCGCCCTACCTGACCAACGACAACCTGGAGTACTACCAGGATGCCTACGAGATCGGGTACGAGAAGATCATCGACACCTACGCCGCGGCGACCCAGCACGTGGACCAGGGCCTGTCGCTGACGCTGTTCTTCAAGGACACCGCCACCACCCGCGACATCAACAAGGCGCAGATCTACGCGTGGCGCAAGGGCATCAAGACCCTCTACTACATCCGGCTGCGGCAGATGGCGCTGGAGGGCACCGAGGTCGAGGGTTGCGTCTCGTGCATGCTGTAGCGCCGGTGGTCGATCGTTCGAACGGAGTGAGGAAATCGTGAGCCAGAAGATCAAGCTGATTGATCGCGTGTCGGCGATCAACTGGAACCGCGTCCCCGACGAGAAGGATGCGGAGGTGTGGGATCGCCTCACCGGCAACTTCTGGCTGCCGGAGAAGGTCCCGGTGTCCAACGACATCCCGTCCTGGAACACCCTGACCGCGAACGAGAAGCAGCTCACCATGCGGGTGTTCACCGGCCTGACGCTGCTCGACACGATCCAGGGCACCGTCGGCGCCGTCAGCCTCATCCCGGACGCGCTGACCCCGCACGAGGAAGCGGTGTACACCAACATCGCGTTCATGGAGTCGGTGCACGCCAAGAGCTACAGCTCGATCTTCTCGACTCTGTGCAGCACCCGCGACATCGACGACGCGTTCCGCTGGTCGGAGGAGAACCCGAACCTGCAGCGCAAGGCCGAGATCGTGCTCGAGTACTACAACGGTGACTCGCCGCTCAAGCGGAAGGTCGCCTCGACGCTGCTCGAGTCGTTCCTGTTCTACTCGGGCTTCTACCTGCCGATGTACTGGTCCTCGCGCGCCAAGCTCACCAACACCGCGGACCTGATCCGGCTGATCATCCGCGACGAGGCGGTGCACGGGTACTACATCGGCTACAAGTACCAGAAGGGCCTCGAGCAGCTCACCCAGGCCGAGCGCGAGGAGCTCAAGGACTACACCTTCGAGCTGCTCTTCGAGCTCTACGACAACGAGGTCGAGTACACCCAGGACCTCTACGACGAGGTCGGGCTCACTGAGGACGTCAAGAAGTTCCTGCGGTACAACGCCAACAAGGCGCTGATGAACCTCGGCTACGAGGGACTGTTCCCGAAGGACGAGACCGACGTGAACCCGGCGATCCTGTCGGCGCTGTCCCCGAACGCGGACGAGAACCACGACTTCTTCTCCGGGTCGGGCTCGAGCTACGTCATCGGCAAGGCCGTCAACACCGAGGACGAGGACTGGGACTTCTAGCCCACCCCGCTCGGTGGCTCGCACCCCCACTCACGACCGCCCGAATGTCACATCGGTTCAGCTGAAGTGAACCGATGTGACATTCGGGCGTTGTGGGTACCGAGGGGTGAGGCTAGCGTCGGCATCGTCCTGAGTTTCACTTCTGGTGAGGAGAGACGATGAGCGGCAAGGTTGTGCACTTCGAGGTCCCGTTCGGCGACGGGGCCCGCGCCCGGGAGTTCTATCAGCAGGCATTCGGCTGGAACGTCGTCGAGATGCCCGAGCTGGACTACACGATCGTCTCGACTGGGCCGGCCGCGGAGTCGGGGATGCCCGCCGAACCCGGCTACATCGGCGGTGGCATGTTCGAGCGCAGCGCGGACTCGCCGCAGGGGCCGGTGATCACCGTCGACGTCGCCGACATCGACGCCGCCCTGGCGAAGATCGAATCGTTGGGCGGTCAGACGATTCAGGCCAAGCAGCCGGTCGGCGAGATGGGATTCGCGGCGTACTTCAAGGACACCGAGGGCAACATCATGGGCCTGTGGGAGCTCGCGGCTCCCAGCTGAGGTCAGTCGCGGTGGAACCAGGCCTGCGGCTGTCCGGACAGCGCTCGGGCGATCCGTCGGGCCGAGCTGTCGGTCAGCTCCTCCGGCAGGTCGCCCGGCGCGAACCAGGCGACCTCGAGGTTCTCCTCGTCGGCGGCGTGCGGGTCGCCCGACAGCGCGCGGGCCAGGAAGCACACGTCGAGGTAGCTGGCGACGTCACCGTTCGGGTAGGTGATGGGACCGGCGGTGTCGACGCTGGTGATCCGGACCAGCTCGGCCACGACGCCGGTCTCCTCCAGGACCTCCCGCAGCGCCGCCGGACCCGGTTCCTCGCCGGGCTCGAGGATTCCGGAGACCACCGCCCACAGGCCGCTGTCGGCCCTGCGGGTCAACAGGATTCGGCCGGAATCGTCGACGACGACCGCGCTCACGCCGGACAGCCACAATGGGGCGTGCCCGACGTGCGCACGCAGCGCCGTGACGAACTCGGGGACCGGCATCAGTACCGGAAGCTGACCGGGGCCGCCTGCTGACCCGAGTACGGCAGCAACACGCTCGGCTGCAGCGGCGCCGCGAACCGGGCGGGCACGTCGGTGAAGTCGGAGGTCCCCGCCTTCGCCGGTGTGTCCAACTGCGCGAACCGGATTCGGGTCATCGCGTCGGTGCCGACCATGTTGCCGTCGGACGTCTCGGCGGACGGGAACGTGCCCTCGGGGGTGACTCCTGTTGCCGTCCGAGGACGGCAACAGGGCCTCGACAATCGCCCACTGGTCATCGCTGACCACATTCGTGCGGCACCATACCGAATATGGTGCCGCACAGGCTTGGTCAGATTAGGGAGACATGCCCTAGTTCCCACTTGATGTGGTGCGGCCCTCGACGCTGTCGAATCGGTGGCGCGTCACGATCGGGACTGCACGAAGCGGTCCAGGCAACGTTCGGCCACTGCGGTGATTGTCAGCGCCGGGTTGACCAGCGCAGTCGACCCGGGCAGGAGGGCACCGTCGACGACGAAGAGATTCGAGTACCCCTCGACCTTGCCCTCGAAGTCGCAGGCCTGCCCCATCACCGCACCGCCGAGTCCGTGCCAGGTGCAGCCCGAGCCGAAGTCGCTCAGCCGCGTGTAGACCGGTATCCCGGTCGCGGGCGAACCCAGCCGGGTCTCGGTGCGCTCGTGGAAGCGGCCGGCAAAATTCCTACCACGCGCGTCGACGTCACTGTTCGCCTCGCCGAACGGGTAGTTGAGTTCGGCGCGGCCCGTCGCCGGGTTGTAGTCGACGCTGCCGCGTTCGTCGGTGATCACCTGGATCAGGTTGGCCATGGTGCCGCCACCGGCGACGTCCGGGAACGGCGAGGCCTCCCAGGAGATGGAGACCGGCCCGTCCGGGTTGTCGTCGTCGTACATGACGGCGACGCCCGGTCCGCCCTGCTTGGCGCCGCAGTCGCGGCGCAACAGGACTCGCGACATCAGGAAGTCGCCGTTGTTGCCGTACCCCTTGCCGACCTTGTCGTTCAGCCTGGTCAGGGTGCCCTTCGCCTTCGCGGTGGCCAACAGTGAGCTGGTGTAGAACGAGCCGGCGGCCATGAACACGAAGTCGGCGACGAACGTCTTGTGTTCGAGCACCGCGCCGGTCTCGTCGATCCGCTTGGCCGACACCTCGAAGCGGTCCTGACCGGACACCTCGCGGATCTCGACCACCTCGTGCAACGGCAGGATGGTCACGTTGCCGGTGGCCTCAGCGGCAGGCAGGTAGTTGTGGTCGACGCTGTTCTTGGCACCGGAGTTGGTGCCGTACGGGCCCTCGCCGATCGAGTAGGACGCGGGTCTGCGCCCGGCGAGCTCGTCGCGGACGACGTCCCAGTCCACGCAGAAGTCGTGCAGGACGGGTTCGCCGCCGAAGTCCTTGATGTAGTCCAGCCAGGCCCGCGCGCCCCGGTAGTTCGGATGCGCGAGCAGGTCCGCCGGGAGCGGCGAGGTGCCCAGCATCTTCCGAGCCCGCGGGTAGTAGGTGCGATCCAGCTCGTCGTAGTCGATCCGGGCGGGGAAGACCCGGGTGAAGTCCTTACGCCGCGGTTGCGGGGTGAACGCGCCGAACGTCAGTGAGCCGCCGCCGACCCCCGACCCGTACAGCGCGTCGATGCCGTTGCCCTTGACCCGGTCGATGAGGCCGGGGTAGCGGTCGATGTGCGTGAACTTGGTCAGCGGGTTGATCGGAGGCTGGTCGGCGAACCAGGCGGACCGGCGGTCCGGTTCGTTGATGGTGCAGAAGGTGTCGCCGGCGGGAGCGATGGGCCAGCGACGACCGCGCTCGAGGACCGTGGTCTGCACACCGGCCTGGCCGAGGCGCAGTGCCGCGACCGCGCCCCCGAACCCACTGCCGACGACGATCGCGGTCTTACCGCGCAGCGCCGTCGGTGCAGCCCCGACCTGCGCGTTGGCCAACGGTCCGACAATGGATCCCGCGGCGATGGCTCCGAGGCTCAGGGCCGCCCCGCGAAGGACGGATCGTCGGCTGTGCGGGGCGCGTGCTGCAAACTCTGCTGTGGTCACTCGGTGGAAGATACGCGCCCACGGCCGGGCGAGGGCGTTGCCTCGCGTTGGGCCGGAAACGTTGCAGGATGCGACGACCGACCAACAAAATCGCACGGTTCATCCGCGACCTCGCCGAAAGCTCCCGCCGCTCACAGCAGCCCGTCGACGTCGTCGCGGTCGGTCGGTGGGATCGAGCCACGGGCCGATGAACGACCGGGGATCGGTCACCGAATACGGTGCCGCACAGGCTTGGTCAGACTAGGGAGGCATGCCCTAGTTGGCGTAGCCGTTGAGGGACGCCTTCAGGTCGTCGAGGATGCCGCGGGCGGCGACGACGCCGATGCCGGTCATCCAGATCTCGTCGTCGACCTTGAACACCCGCCTGTCCTTGACCGCGCCGAGGCCCTCCCACAGTCCGCCCTCCATCACCTTCACGCCCTGCCCCTGCGCCTCGTCGCCGTAGAAGCTGACGTAGATGATGTCGCCCTCCGCCTTGGACAGCTGTTCCTCGCTGATCTCGGCGAAGCGACGGTCCTGGGCGCCCTCGAGGCGCTGGAACGGCGGGCGCTGCACGCCGGCATCGGCGAGCACCTGGCCGGAGAAGCTGTCCGGGCCGTAAATTCGGATGGCGCCGGGCATGAATCGCACCACCGACGCCTGAGTCTCCGACGAGTTCAGTGACTTCCCCGTCTCGGTGGCCTCGGCCTGGTAGGCGTCGAGCGACTGGCGAGCGCTGGCCCCGCGGCCGAGCGCGGTGCCGTCGAGCACCATGTTCTCCTTCCACGTGGTGCCCACATTCTCTGTGAACGTGGTCGGCGCGATGGCGCTGAGCTGCTGGTAGAGCTCGGGGGTGCGGAACTTCGAGCCCAGGATCAGGTCCGGGTGCAGGGTCGCGATCTTCTCGATGTCGGGCTGCTGCAGGGTGCCGACAGGCTCGAGCCCGGCGATCTTCGGGCCGAGGTACTTCGGCTGCGCCCCGACCGCACCGGTCACCGCGGCGCCGACCAGCCGGTCCTGCAGCCCGAGGGCGCAGACGGTGTCGAGCTTGTCGGTATCGAGGACGACGACGCGCTGCGGGTCGGCGGGGACCTCTGTCTCTCCCGCCGCGTGCGCGACCTTGCGGACGGGCCCGGTGACGCCCTCGGGGTCGACGGGAGCGGTTGGGCCGCAGACATTTTCGTCCGCCCGATCGTTGCCGAGCACGGCCGCGCCCGCCACGCTGGTGGTGCTGCGCACGATGCTGCTCGCGGCGTTGTCGGTGGTGGACCCGCCGCAGCCGGCGAGCGCCACGGTCGCGGCCGTGAGCAGGGCCGCTGGGGCGAGGCGGCGGATGAGCGCGGTCTTGCGCATGGGTGGATCCTCCTGACGAGTGGGCGATTCGAGACTAGACGCGGTGTAGGTCGACCCCGAATGCCCACGAAGACTCCCGAGACAGTTAGGTAAGGGCAACCTTAGCAAATACTCCGGCGTCGATTCAGTGGCCCTCCGGCGGCCGCGGCGCGCACCATGGAGGGCATGGCCGTCTCGATGCGCAAGAGGCTGATGCAGGAGTTGGGCGAGCTCCGGTACCTGCCCACCGGCAAGCGGATCCGCGCCCGCAGTGGCGACCGGGTGGTGGCCGACTCCCTCGGTGCGGTGCTCGTGTGGGAGCCGCGCCGGGTGGTCCCGGTGTACGCGGTGCCGATCCGCGACGTGCACGGCACGCTGTCCCCGGCCGCGGGTGGTGAGGGCACACAGATGCCGGTGTACCTGGACGAACAGGCCGGCCCGGCCCTCGGCCCCGGGGTCGGTTTCGTCGCGCACACCTGCCACGGAACCGCGCTCGACATCGTCACCGACGACGCGGTGTACCCGGGTGCCGCGTTCCGGCCCGCGGACGAGGTGCTGTCCAAGCTGGTGCTGCTGGACTCCGAGGCCTTCGACTGGTGGGAGGAGGACGAGCCGATCCTCGGTCATCCGCGCGATCCCTTCCATCGGGTCGACGTCCGTCGCAGCTCCCGTCGGGTCCGAATGGAGATCGAGGGCCTGGTCCTCGCCGAGTCGGACCGGCCCTCCGTGGTGTTCGAGACCTTGCTTCCCGTGACGCGCTTCTACCTGCCGCGCGAGGACGTCCGCGTTCCACTGGTGCCCACCGCGACCCGCAGCTACTGCCCCTACAAGGGTGCGGCGTCGTATTACTCCGTCGACGGGGTCGGCGAGGTCGGAACGGACGTCGCGTGGAGCTACGAAATGCCACTGCCCGACTGCCCGCAGATCGCCGGCCTGGTCGCCTTCTATCAAGAGCGACTCGACGTCAGCGTCGACGGCGCACCGATCGAACGTCCCCGTACGCCCTGGTCAGAGGTGGGCTGACGGGGATACGCGACACGAAGTACGACAGTGGGTAGGACCGACTCCGCGGATCGCGGGGCGACGGTCTACGATTCCTCAGAGCGCAAGCCATGAGGACGTTCGCCTCGCTGCCCGGGGCTGGATGTCCAGAGCGGAGCCTGCGGAGCGACCAAGGGCACATTCAGGAGGATCAGTGACTGCCGTAGCGCCCCAGCCAGTCCCCGAGATAGCGGCCAAGCGGCCCTACCCGGCGCGACTGGGACCCAAGGGCTCGTACATCTACAAGATGGTCACCACGACAGACCCCAAGGTGCTTGGGATCATGTACATGGTGACCGCGTTCGCGTTCTTCCTCATCGGCGGTCTGATGGCCCTGCTGATGCGTACGGAGCTCGCGGTCCCGGGCATGCAGTTCCTGTCGAACGAGCAGTTCAACCAGCTGTTCACCATGCACGGCACGATCATGCTGCTCATGTACGCGACGCCGATCGTGTTCGGCTTCGCGAACTACATCCTGCCGCTGCAGATCGGCGCACCCGACGTCGCGTTCCCGCGGCTGAACGCGTTCAGCTACTGGCTGTACCTGTTCGGTTCCACCATCGCGACCGCCGGCTTCATCACCCCCGGTGGCGCCGCAGACTTCGGCTGGACCGCCTACAGCCCGCTCACGGACGCGGTGCACTCGCCCGGCGTCGGCGCGGACCTGTGGATCCTGGGCCTCGCGGTCAGCGGCCTCGGCACCATCCTCGGTGGCGTCAACATGATCACCACGGTGATCTGCCTGCGCGCGCCCGGCATGACGATGTTCCGGATGCCGATCTTCACCTGG
>NZ_JBHZAH010000140.1:0-11458 GCF_042754225.1 Rhodococcus sp. NPDC059234 | reverse complement strand
ATCCTGACATGGATGTCAGGATAGCCCTGACGAAGGAGGGGTGATGGACGACCTGGTCGAGATGGCATTGACCGCGGACATTGCGCACCGCGTGCCCGCGGTGACGGTGGTCGCGATGGCCGAGGTGGGCAGGCAGGCGGACGAGATCGTCGGCGTCGGCCCGTTGCCGGGCACGCCGGAGTGGGAGGCCGAGGCCGGTACCGACCTGCCGGCGCGGCGACAGCTCGCCTGGCAGCTCGCCTGCCTGCGCCTCGAACTCGGGGCGGGCCTGGACGGTGTCGAGACGGTGATCGTTCTGCGTGGATCGGGCGTGACGTGGGCGGTGATCGGCCGCGCGGCGGGGGTGACGCGGCAGTCCGCGCACGAGCGGTGGGGTGCCCGGGTGGCGGCGGTGCTCGACCGCTACGGCACCGGCATGCCCGAGTCCGTCGCCGACGACGACCCGGTCGCCGCGGATTGACCGCGATTCCGGAACAATTGAGGACCGTTTCTGACCGCTATTGCTCGTAGCGTGATCCCTGCCGACATCGAACGAAGGGACCCCACAGTCATGGTCGCCACACAGCAGTCCGACATTCTCGACCTCCTCGCCGAGCAGCGCAGCACGTTCCTGATCACCTACCGCGGTCTCGACGAGGCCGGCGCGCGGACCCGGTCCACGGCCAGCGAACTGACGCTGATCACCCTGCTCAAGCACGTAACCGGCACCGAGCGGGGCTGGGTTCGCACCATGGTCGAGCGCGACGAGGACGCCGAGTTCGACATGGCCGAGGGGACGCGGTCCTGGACGGTCGGACCCGACGAGACGCTCGAGGCCCTGCTCGCCGACTACGAGGCCGCGGCCAGGGAGACCGAGGCCGCCGTCCGGGAACTCGACCTCGACGTCCCTGTGCCCCTGCCGACCGCGCCGTGGTCGCCCGAACGCCAGTGGTGGAGTGGTCGCAAGATCCTGATGCACATCCTCCGCGAGACCGCGCAGCACGCCGGGCACGCGGACATCGTCCGGGAATGCCTCGACGGCGCGAACACCACGATGACGATGGGTGCCGACGCCGGCATGGAGTTCTGACCGGGCCGGGCATACCTCGCATACCTCGCGGGCGACGACGGGTCCGGCCGATCCGGAGTAGCGTTGGGCGACATGGCCATTCGACTTGGTTACCAGATGCCCAACTTCAGCTACGGGACGCCGGTGCGGGAGCTGTTCCCGACCGTCGTCGCCCAGGCGCGCGAGGCCGAGGCGGCCGGATTCGACACCGCCTTCGTGATGGATCACTTCTACCAACTGCCCGGCATCGGTGAACCCGACGAGCCGATGCTCGAGGCGTACACGGCCCTCTCCGGACTCGCGATGGCCACCACCGGGATCCAGCTGTCCGCGCTGGTCACCGGCAACACCTACCGCAACCCGCCGATGCTGGCGAAGACCGTCACCACCCTGGACGTGGTCAGCGGCGGGCGCGCGGTGCTCGGCATCGGGGCCGGCTGGTTCGAGCTCGAGCACAACCAGTTCGGCTACGAGTTCGGCACCTTCACCGAGCGGTTCGAGCGGCTCGGTGAGGCGCTCGAGATCATCGTCCCGATGCTGCGCGGACAACGGCCGACCGTCGAGGGCAAGTGGTACCGGACCGAGACGGCGATCAACGAGCCCCGCATCCGCGACGACCTGCCGGTCCTGCTCGGCGGGGGCGGCGAGAAGAAGACGTTCGGCTACGCGGCCCGCTACGCCGACCACCTGAACATCATCTGCAACGCCGCCGAACTGCCCCGCAAGCTCGACGCCCTCGCGCAGCGCTGCGCGGAGGCCGGCCGCGACCGCGACACCCTCGAGACGAGTTTCCTTGCGTTCGTGATGATCGACGAGGACGGCGATCGCGCCCGTCAGCTGCAGCGCGAGTTCCTGCTCTCGCGTGGCGTCGACCTGTCGCTGCTCTCCGACGCCGATCGCGCGGCCGCGACCGACCGTCAGTTCGTCGGCAGTCCCGACGAGGTGGCCGAGCAGATCCAGACCCGAGTCCTCGACCACGGCGTCGACGGGATCGTGGTGAACCTGGTCGCCAACGGTCATCAGCCCGGCATCGTCGAACTGGCGGGGGCCGCGCTGCGCCCGCTCGTGGCGGGCTGAAGCGGGGCCTGTGGCACCCTGATCGGATGCGAGTCGCCGTCGTCGCCGGACCCGATCCCGGCCATGCCATCCCCGCCATCGCGTTGTGCCTGAAACTGGCTGCCGCGGGCGAAGATCCGGTGCTGTTCACCGGTGACCGCTGGCTCGGGCCCGCCCGGGCGGCCGGTCTCACCGCACGCAAGCTCAAGGGGTTGGCGCCGCGACCGGAGGACGACGATCTCGACGCGGGCCAGCGGATCCACTCGCGGGCCGCGCACATCTCCACCGAGCTGCTGCCGGACCTGAGCGCGATGCTGCCCGACCTGGTGGTCTCCGACATCCTCACCGCGGGTGGCGGGATGGCGGCCGAGCGGCTCGACGTGCCGTGGGTCGAGCTGTCCCCGCACCCGCTCTACGCCGCGTCGAAGGGCCTGCCGCCGATCGGCAGCGGTCTCGCGCCGGGGGAGGGCGTGCGTGGTCGGGCCCGGGACGCGATGATGCGGGCGGCGACCGGTCGTTCGATCAAGCAGGGCCTGCGACAGCGCTCCGCGGCCCGGGTCACCGTGGGGCTGCCCGCCGAGGACCCGGGGCCGGTCGCGCGGCTGATCGCGACGCTGCCCGCGCTCGAGGTGCCGCGGCCGGACTGGCCGGAGAACGCGCACGTGGTGGGCCCGCTGCTGTGGGAGCCGACGGCCGAACTGCTCGACCCGCCGCCCGGCGACGATCCGCTGGTGATGATCGCCCCGTCGACCGCGTTCACCGGCGCCGAGGGGATGCTCGAGACCGCGCTGACGGCACTGGACGGTGCCGGGGTGCGGGTGGTCGCCTCGATGCTCGACACCCCGCCCGCCGACCTGCCGTCCTGGGCGCGGGCCGGCCTCGGTCGCCAGGATGCCCTGCTCGCGAACGCCTCGGCGGTGGTCTGCGGCGGCGGCCACGGCATGCTGGCCAAGACGCTGCTCGCGGGCCTGCCCGCGGCGGTCGTGCCCGGTGGCGGCGACCAGTGGGAACTGGCGAACCGGGCGGCGCGGCAGGGGAGCGCGGTGGTGGTCCGGCCCCTCGGCGCCGATGCCCTGCGGGAGGCGGTGCTGCGAGTGCTCGACGATCCGGCGTTCGGAGCGGCCGCCGCGCGGGCCGCGGAGTCGATCGCCGAGGTGGCCGATCCGGTGGCGGTGTGCAGGGCGGCGGTCGGTTGAGCGGTCGCGATACCGTGGCGTTGTGCGACTGACCGAGTTCAACGAATTGGTGCACGGCGAGTTCGGCCGGCTCTACGGAGAATCGCTGCTGGTGGACCACGTCCTGCTGAGCATGGGCGGAATGACGGCCGCGCAGGCGATCGAGGCGGGCCGAGACCCCCGTGAGGTCTGGCGTGCCCTGTGTTCCGAGTTCGACGTGCCGCGTAGCCGCTGGTGAGGGCTCGCGCTGTGCCGCGACTCGCCGGGGCGGACAGTTGACTCGAACAGGTGTTCCCCTATGCTTGATGTGTTCGTCAGGCCGTGTCGGCGAAGTTTGTCGGTACCCCGCTCTACGGTGACGGCATCGCAGAACAGTTTCACCCGGACGCTGCCGAGACCTAGATTCTCGAGACCGAAGTTTCGACGAGTCGCTGACTAAGGAGAACCCGATGGCACCACAGGCACACGACCGCGACAAGGCGCTCGAGCTCGCACTGGCGCAGATCGACAAGAACTTCGGCAAGGGTTCGGTGATGCGCCTCGGGGACGAGTCGCGTCAGCCCATCGCGGTGATCCCGACCGGGTCGATCGCGCTGGACGTGGCCCTTGGCATCGGTGGTCTGCCGCGCGGTCGCGTCATCGAGATCTACGGTCCGGAGTCTTCCGGTAAGACCACGGTGGCTCTGCACGCGGTCGCCAACGCGCAGGCCAACGGAGGCATCGCGGCGTTCATCGACGCCGAGCACGCGCTCGACCCGGACTACGCCAAGAAGCTCGGCGTGGACACCGACGCGCTGCTGGTCTCCCAGCCGGACACCGGTGAGCAGGCGCTCGAGATCGCGGACATGCTCATCCGTTCGGGCGCGCTCGACATCCTGGTCGTCGACTCGGTGGCCGCGCTGGTGCCCCGCGCCGAGATCGAGGGCGAGATGGGCGACAGTCACGTCGGCCTGCAGGCCCGCCTGATGAGTCAGGCGCTCCGCAAGATCACGGGAGCGATGAGCAACTCCGGAACCACCGTCATCTTCATCAACCAGTTGCGCGAGAAGATCGGCGTGATGTTCGGCTCGCCCGAGACCACCACCGGCGGTAAGGCGCTCAAGTTCTACGCGTCGGTTCGGATGGACATCCGGCGAATCGAGACTTTGAAGGACGGCTCGGATGCGGTCGGTAACCGCACCCGCATCAAGGTGGTCAAGAACAAGATGGCGCCGCCGTTCAAGCAGGCCGAGTTCGACATCCTCTACGGTCACGGAATCAGCAAGGAAGGCTCGCTGATCGACATGGGTGTCGAGCACGGCTTCATCCGCAAGTCGGGTTCCTGGTTCACCTACGAGGGCGACCAGCTGGGGCAGGGCAAGGAGAACGCCCGCAAGTTCCTCCTGGAGAACACCGACATTCGCGACGAGATCGAGAAGAAGATCAAGGAGAAGCTCGGCATCGGCGCCGACGTGACGGCCGAGGACGCGGCCCCGGCCGACTTCTAGACCCGTGGCGTCTCGATCCGCTGCGCGGCCCGACGGCGCGGAGCCCCGGACCCCCGCCGCTCAGGAGGTGCAGGCCAAGGACCTGTGCCTGCGCCTCCTGACGGACCGGGCGCGCAGCCGCGCGGAACTGTCGAAGAAGCTCGCGGACAAGGGATACGACGAGGACGTCAGCGAGCGGGTGCTCGACCGCCTGACCGAGGTCGGCCTGATCGACGACGCGTCCTTCGCCGCGCAATGGGTGCACTCGCGGCACACGTTCTCCGGCAAGGGGAAGCGTGCGCTGGCGATGGAGCTGCGCACCAAGGGCGTGGCACCGGAGGTCGCCGCGCTCGCATTGGACCAGATCGACGGCGACGACGAGCGTGACCGCGCCACCGAACTGGTGCAACGCAAGCTCCGCACCCTGTCGCTCGAGTTCGAGGCGGACGGTGCGGGCGGGCGCAGCAGCGAACGCGACCGCGTCGTGCGCCGGCTGGTGTCGATGCTCGCCCGCCGCGGCTACTCGCAGGGCATGGCCTTCGACGTGGTGAAAACCGCACTCGCACAGGCGGGTACGGACACCGACGGACTTCCGGCCGACTGACCCCCGCCCACCGCGACCGACCCCGCCGGGACGCCATCCGGGCGGGGTCGGTCGGTTGTGGTGGGGGACTGCGGCGCCCGGCGGTCAGGCGGTCCGCTTGTCGGTGAAGTCCATGATGTCGTCGATGCCGGGCGCGCCCTCGATGACGTCGGTGTCCAGCGGAGCGACCGGCGGCCGGCCACCCCGGTGGCGGGTACGCAGCCGCTTCTCGAGCCAGGTCGCGAAACTCGACAGCGTGAAGTTGATGACGATCATGATCACGCCGACCACGACCAACGCCGCGAAGAAGTTGCGGTAGTACGAGGCCGCCTGCTGCCCGCTGCGGATGAGTTCGACGTAGCCGATCTGGTAACCGAGCGCCGAGTCCTTCAACGCGACCACCATCTGCGAGACCAGCGCCGGCAGCATCGAGGTGATCGCCTGCGGCAGCAGGACGATCCGCATCGTCTGTCCCTTTCGCAGGCCGAGGGCGACGGCGCCCTCCGTCTGCCCCTTCGGCAGCGACAGGATGCCCGCTCGGAGGATCTCCGCGATGACCGACCCGTTGTACAGGGTCAACCCGACGACCACCGCCGCGAGCGCGAGCTGGCTGGACGGGAAGATGCCGTACTGCGCGAACGCCTGGTACGCGAAGATCATCAGGATCAGCACCGGGATAGCCCGGAAGAACTCGACGACCGCCCCGCTCACCGCGCGCACCCAGCGGTGGTCGGAGAGCCTGCCGGTGCCGAGTACCGCGCCGAGGATCAGGGCGAACACGATCGACAACCCCGCCGCGATCAGCGTCCCCTTCAGGCCCGGCAGCAGATAGGTGGTCCAGGTGAAGCGGTCCAGGAACGGCGACCACTTGTCCGCCTCGAACTGCCCGTTCTGGGCCAGCACCCGGATCACGTACAGCGCGACCGCGATCAGGACGACCCCGAACACGATCGCGGTGAGCCGGTTCCGGATCCGGGCGCGCGGGCCCGGAATGTCGTACAGGACGCTCGCCTGCGCGCTCATCGCTTCACCGCCATCCGCTTGCCGAGGTAACCGAACAGGAACCCGACCGGCAGGGTCAACACCATGAAGCCGATGGCGAAGATGGCGAACACCACGAACAACTGATCCGCTTCGTTCTCGATCATCGTCTTCATCAACAGCGAGGCCTCGGCGACGCCGATGACCGACGCGATGGTGGTGTTCTTGGTCAGCGCGATCAGCACGCTGCCTAGCGGCGCGATGACGGCGCGAAATGCCTGCGGCAGCACGACCAGTCGGATGCCCTGGCTGAACGTCAGGCCCAGCGACCGCGATGCCTCCGCCTGTCCGACGGGCACGGTGTTGATGCCCGACCGCAGCGACTCACAGACGAACGCCGAGGTGTACACGATGAACGCGAGCACGGCGAGGCGGAAGTTGTTGTGGTCGATGAACGCCGGGTCGCCCGCAGGGGCGAACGCGACGCCGAGGTTCTGGTACAGCCCGACCGACGCGAAGATCACGATCAGGGTGAGCGGGGTGTTGCGGACGATGTTGACGTACGCGGTCGCGAATCCGCGCAGGATCGGCACGGGGGAGACCCGCATCGCCGCGAGCAGGGTTCCCCAGACGAGCGAGCCGATCGCGGCCCAGAACGTGAGCTGGATCGTGGTCCAGAAGGCACTGACCAACTGGTGGCCGTACGTGTCGAGCAGGTGTCCCATGTTCACCTCCCTTGGATGCGGTGGTCAGTAGCGGTCGACGGTCGGCGGCGGTGGCAGAGGGTAGCCGGACTGGCCCATGGTCTTCTCGAGCGCCGCCTGCCAGGCGCCGGAGTCGATCATCTGGGTGATCGCGTCGTTGATCTTCATCCGGGCTTCGGTCTCGCCCTTGGGAAGCCCGACACCGTAGAGTTCGGTGGTGAACGGCTTGCCGGCGAGCTTGAACTCGCCGGGGTACTGGGCCGCGTAGCCGGCGAGGATGATGTCGTCGGTGGTGAGCGCGTCGACCTTGCCGCGGTGCAGGGCCTCGACGCAGGAGGAGTAGCTGTCGAACTGCTGCAGCTGCACGCCCGGGTACGACTTCTTGATCTTCTGCGCCGGGGTGGAGCCGGCCACCGAGCAGAGCTTCTTGCCCCCCTCGAGCGACTCGGCGCCGGTGATCGAGTCGTCGTCGGCGCGGACCAGCAGCGACTGGCCGGCCACGTAGTACGGGCCGGCGAAGTCGATGACCTTCTTGCGGTTGTCGGTGATGGAGTAGGTGCCGACGACGTAGTCGACCTCACCGTTCTTGATCAGCGTCTCGCGTTGCGAGGACGGTGCCTCGCGCCAGGTGATGCCGCTCTCGGGGACGCCCAGGTAGTTCGCGATGTACTTGGCGACCTCGATGTCGAACCCGGTCATGGTCTTGTCCGGCTCGCGCAGCGCCAGTCCGGGCTGGTCGAACTTGGTGCCGATGGTCAGGTGGCCGCCGGCGGCGTCGGCGAGCACGTCGCGCGGTTCGCTGCTGCCGCACGCGGACAGCGTCAGCACGGCTGCGAGGAGCGCCGCCACTCCCGGAATTGTCTTTCGAAGTCTCACCGGATTGCCCTGTCGTTCAGTGCCCGAGGATCTTGCTGAGGAAGTCCTTGGCGCGGTCGGTCTTCGGCGCGGTGAAGAAGGCGTCCGGGGTGGTGTCCTCCACGATGGCCCCGTCGGCCATGAAGATCACGCGGTCGGCGGCCTTGCGGGCGAAGCCCATCTCGTGGGTGACCACCAGCATCGTCATGCCCTCCTTGGCGAGGGTGGTCATCACGTCGAGCACCTCGCTGACCATCTCCGGGTCGAGCGCCGAGGTGGGTTCGTCGAACAGCATCACCTTGGGGTTCATCGCGAGCGCCCGGGCGATCGCCACGCGCTGCTGCTGACCGCCGGACAGTTGCGCCGGGTACTTGTCGGCCTGGTTGGCGATGCCGACGCGCTCGAGCAGTTCGAGCGCCCGTGTCTTCGCCTCGGCCTTGCTCGTCTTGCGCACCTTCACGGGGGCGAGCATGACGTTCTCGAGAATCGTCTTGTGCGCGAACAGGTTGAAGGACTGGAAGACCATCCCGACGTCGGCGCGCAGCGCGGCGAGCGCCTTGCCCTCGGCGGGCAGCGCCTTGCCGTCGACCATGATGGTGCCCGAGTCGACCGGTTCGAGGCGATTGATCGTGCGGCACAGGGTGGACTTGCCGGAACCGGACGGTCCGAGCACGATCACGACCTGACCGGTCGGTACCTCGAGTTCGATGTCCCGCAGCACGTGCAGATCGCCGTAGTGCTTCTGCACCGCGCTCATCGAGATCATGGTGGGGGAGGCGGCGGTCGATGTGCCGGCTCCCGGTTCACCCGCGTTCGTCATAGTTGTCGACCCTATGTCGTGAGTGCTGCGAACTGCGCGCTTTGGGCGGCCGCCGCGCCCTGTAATGGAATCTTTACTGACGCGGGGCCGGTGGACGTCACGGCCGTACTTCCGCAAGGGGAGGGCGTCGGCCCCGGGCGTGGTGATCGTGGCCCGTGACGGTGCTGATCGGTGTTTACTTGGGAGCGAGTGCGAATCGGTCAACCGAGGGGGCACCATGCCGCATCCGGTCGCGAAGTTCGTCAGTTGTCGTCGGTCGACACCGCCGCCGGCCGGTCGGCCGGGTCCGCGGGGGCGTGCGCTATGACGGCGGTGCGACCGAACCCGGATCTCGGTGTCCGCCCCACTCGGCCGTATCCCGCGCGGCTGGGACCCAAGGGCACGGCCCTCTACAAGATGGTGACCACCACCGACCCCAAGGTGCTGGGGATCTTGTACCTGGTCACGTCGATTGCGTTCTTCCTCGGTGGCGGCCTCATGGCGCTGCTGATGCGCGCCGAACTCGCGCTTCCCGGCATGCAGTTCCTGTCGAACGAGCAGTTCAACCAGCTGTTCACCATGCACGGAACGGTGATGCTGCTGCTCTACGCGACACCGATCGTGTTCGGCTTCGCGAATTACATCCTGCCGCTGCAGATCGGCGCTCCCGACGTCGCGTTCCCGCGGCTGAACGCGCTGAGCTACTGGCTGTACCTCTTCGGCGCGCTGGTCGCCATGTCCGGATTCCTCACCCCCGGCGGCGCGGCCGACTTCGGCTGGACCGCCTACAGCCCGCTCACGGACGCGGTGCACTCGCCCGGCGTCGGCGCGGACCTGTGGATCATGGGTCTGGCGGTCGCGGGCGTCGGCACCATCCTCGGTGGCGTCAACATGATCACCACGGTGATCTGCCTGCGCGCGCCCGGCATGACGATGTTCCGGATGCCGATCTTCACCTGGAACATCTTCATCACGATGATCATGGTGCTGCTCGCGTTTCCGATCCTCACCGCGGCGCTGCTCGGGGTGTTCGTGGACCGGCACCTCGGTGCTCACCTCTTCGACCCGGCCAACGGCGGCAACCTGTTGTGGCAGCACCTGTTCTGGTTCTTCGGCCACCCCGAGGTGTACATCGTCGCGCTGCCGTTCTTCGGCATCATCACCGAGGTCATTCCGGTGTTCTCGCGCAAGCCGTTGTTCGGGTACACGGGCATGGTGTTCGCGACGATGTCCATCGCGGCGCTGTCGATCGCGGTGTGGGCGCACCACATGTACGCCACCGGCGCGGTGCTGCTGCCGTTCTTCTCCTTCATGACGTTCCTCATCGCGGTCCCGACCGGCGTGAAGTTCTTCAACTGGATCGGCACCATGTGGAAGGGCCAGGTGACCTTCGAGTCGCCGATGCTGTTCTCGGTCGGCTTCATCGTCACGTTCCTGTTCGGGGGCCTTTCCGGCGTGCTGCTGGCCAGCCCGCCGATCGACTTCCACGTCACCGACACCTACTTCGTCGTCGCGCACTTCCACTACGTGCTCTTCGGCACCATTGTGTTCGCCACCTACGCCGGCATCTACTTCTGGTTCCCGAAGATGACCGGGCGCCTGATGGACGAGAAGCTCGGCAAGTGGCACTTCTGGACCACCTTCATCGGTTTCCACACCACGTTCCTGGTCCAGCACTGGCTGGGTGCCGAGGGCATGCCCCGCCGCTACGCCGACTACCTGCCCTCGGACGGGTTCACCACCCTCAACACGATCTCCACGATCGGTGCCTTCATCCTCGGCGGGTCGACGCTGCCGTTCATCTGGAACGTCTTCAAGAGCTACCGCTACGGCGAGGTCGTCACCGTCGACGACCCGTGGGGCTACGGCAACTCGCTCGAGTGGGCCACCACCTGCCCACCGCCGCGGCACAACTTCACCGAGCTGCCCCGGATCCGGTCCGAGCGCCCGGCGTTCGAGTTGCACTACCCGCACATGGTCGAGAGGATGCGCGCCGAGGCGCACGTCGGGACGCGCGCTCACCGGTCGGACACGCTCGCGGAGTCGGGTGCCGGCGCACGGGAGTGAGAGTCCGCACACTCGGACGTGACGCGCGGGTCGGACCGCGAGAATGGCGACTGCCGTTTCTGCCCAGCCCGGCTGCCCGCCGGCCCCGTCCGAGGAGGTCCGCGCCATGCCGGCGGACATTGCGACCCGTGCCGACATCGAGGCGCTGCTGCGCCGGTTCTACGGCCGCGCCCTGGTCGACGAGCTGCTGGCCGAGCCGTTCACCGAGGTGCGCGAGCAGGGGCTGGACGCGCACCTGCCGGTGATGTGCGACTTCTGGGAGACGATCCTGTTCGGGGCCGGGACCTACCGCGGCAGCGCGATGCGCGTGCACCTGCGCGTGCAGGAACAGCACCCGTTGCACGCCGAGCACTTCGAGCGCTGGCTGGCGTTGTGGCACGGCGCCGTCGGCGAGATGTTCGCCGGACCGACAGCCGACCGCGCCCGGCTGCAGGGGGAACGGATCGCGTCGTCGATGCACCGACGGTTGGCCGGCCTGCCGAGTGTGGCGGCGGAGGCCCTGCGGACCGGGGCGGCGGGAACGCAGCTCACCTCGTCACCGTGAAGCGCCGAATGCAGCGACCGCCGGTGGGCGGTCGCTGCATTCGGCGCAGTGAC
This sequence comes from Rhodococcus sp. NPDC059234, assembly GCF_042754225.1. Classification (NCBI taxonomy): domain Bacteria; kingdom Bacillati; phylum Actinomycetota; class Actinomycetes; order Mycobacteriales; family Nocardiaceae; genus Rhodococcus; species Rhodococcus sp. NPDC059234. Next base: position 127 of record NZ_JBHZAH010000140.1, on the reverse strand, counting down.
TCGATTCGTCGCGTCGAGGCCTAGATCATCGCGCGGTGGATGCCCTGCGGCTCACCACCGAGCTGCGTCAGTGCCGACGAGTGGAAGATCGAGCCGGGCACGTGAATGGCATGGACGATGCCGGCGT
>NZ_JBHZAH010000139.1:0-11712 GCF_042754225.1 Rhodococcus sp. NPDC059234 | reverse complement strand
ACCCGCACCGCCGGACAACGGGGCCACGACGCCCTCGCGGCGGGCCTACGCTGCCTGCTCTCCTCCGGCATTCTCGGCAGCCATCGCGGACTACCCGTCACCGCGATCATCACCATGACCCTGCAACAACTCGAAGACGCCACCGGCATCGCGACCACCGCGTCCGGCGGCATCCTCCCCATCAAGGACGCACTGCGCATGGCTGAACACGCCCACCCCGTCCTGTGCCTCTTCGACCACCACGGCCGACCGTTGCACCTCGGTCGCAGCAAGCGGTTGGCATCCCAAGATCAGAGACTCGCCCTCATCGCCGCATCACGCGGCTGCACCCGACCCGGCTGCGACGCACCCGCCACCATGACCGCCGTCCATCACCTCACCGAATGGAACAACGGCGGCGGCACCGACATCGAGACCCTCGACCTCGCCTGCGACCCCTGCCACGCCCTCGTCAACGACGGCCCACGCGGCTGGCAAACCCGCACCGCACCACCGGAATCCGACCACCCCGGCCGCACCGAATGGACCCCACCCGCACACCTCGACCCCGGCCGACAACCCCGGGTCAACCACCGCCACCACCTCGACGACCTCCTCGCCCAGGCACTCAAACGTGCCCAAGCCCGCAAGGACAACGAACTGCGACATCGCCGCGCCGAGCGGAACCGCACCGCCGGCTCCGACCACCGCAACGGCTCGCACGATGACGGACCGCAGGAGGGCGAGGCCCCGTGACGGGCGAACCGCTGTGGGATTCGACAACATCCACCGACGGCCAGGACGAACGGCGTGGATCAGGCGAGCTGGATGAGCTCCAGGTACTCCTGCGACCAGTGGTCCTCGGTGCCGTCGGGCAGGAGGATGACGCGCTCCGGGTTGAGGGCCTCGGCGGCGCCCGGGTCGTGGGTGACCAGGACGACCGCGCCCTTGTAGCTGCGCAGCGCGTCGAGAACCTGCTCGCGCGAGATCGGGTCGAGGTTGTTCGTCGGCTCGTCCAGCAGCAGCACATTCGCCGCCGAGGACACCAGCCCGGCCAGCGCCAGACGGGTCTTCTCACCACCGGACAGGGTGCCGGCGGGCTGTTCGAGCTGCGGCCCGGTGAACATGAACGCACCCAGCAGCGAACGAAGTTCCTGCTCGCCGGTGTCGGGCGCGGCGTGCCGGATGTTCTCCCACACGGTGGCGTCGTCGTCGAGGGTGTCATGCTCCTGCGCGAAGTACCCGACCTTGAGGCCGTGGCCGGGAACCAGCTCGCCCGTGTCGGCCTTCTCGGTGCCCGCCAGGATCCGAAGCAGGGTGGTCTTGCCCGCACCGTTGAGGCCGAGCACGACCACGCGACTACCGCGGTCGATGGCCAGGTCGACGCCCGCGAAGATCTCCAGCGAGCCGTACATCTTGGTCAGGTTCTTCGCCATCAGCGGGGTCTTCCCGCAGGCCGCGGGTTCCGGGAAGCGAATGTGCGCGACCTTGTCGGAGACTCGCACCTCGTCCAGCGACGCCATCAGCTTGTCGGCCCGCTTGGCCATGTTCTGCGCGGCGGTCGCCTTGGTCGCCTTGGCGCCGAGCTTGGCCGCCTGCACCCGCAGTGCGCTGGCCTTCTTCTCCGCGTTCGCGCGTTCGCGCCGGCGACGCTGCTCGTCGGTCGCGCGGGCGTCGAGGTACTTCTTCCAGTTCATGTTGTAGACGTCGGCCTCACCGCGAACCGCGTCGAGGAACCACACGCGATTGACGACATCACCGAGCAGCTCCACGTCGTGGCTGATCACGATCAGTCCACCCTCGTGGTTCTGCAGGAAGCCACGCAGCCAGGTGATGGAGTCGGCGTCCAGGTGGTTGGTGGGCTCGTCGAGCAGCAGCGTGGTGTCCGAGCGGCCACCGCTGCCGTCCGAGGCCGCGAACAGGATGCGAGCCAGTTCCACGCGACGACGCTGACCACCGGACAGGGTGCGCAGCGGCTGCGCCAGGATGCGGTCGGCGAGACCGAGGCTGTTGCAGATGCGGGCCGCCTCCGACTCCGCGACGTACCCGCCGAGCGACGAGAACCGATCCTCGAGCGAGCCGTACTTGCGGACCGCCTTGTCCAGGTCGGGGCCGTCGACCAGCTCCGCCATCAGCGTCTGCTGCTTCTCCATGTCGCGCAGGATGGAGTCGAGACCGCGTGCCGACAGCACCCGGTCCTTGGCGAGAACGCTGAGATCACCCTCTTTGGGGTCCTGCGGGAGGTAGCCGAGCTCCCCGGTGCGGATGACGGCTCCGGCGTACGGCTCGCCCTCACCGGCGAGAATGCGCAGGGTGGTGGTCTTCCCGGCGCCGTTTCGGCCGACGAGGCCGATGCGGTCGCCTGCCTGCACACGCAGGGCAGGACCGGGCGCGGTGAGGAGGGTCCGCACACCGGCACGAACTTCGAGGTCGGTGGCGGTAATCACGACGGGCCAGTTTACCGGAGTTTTCGGGCGCCGAACGCCACGGCGCGGGTGACTCGGCTAACCTTCGGACGCATGAGCGCGATGAGAGATCTCGAGGGACGTACTGCTCTGGTCACGGGCGCGAGTCGCGGTATCGGCAAGGCCATCGCCGCCGAGTTCCTGGCCCGCGGCGCCAAGGTCGCGATCACCGCCCGCAAGGCGGACCCGCTCGAGGCTGCCGCCGCCGAACTGCGCGCGAGCGTCGACGGCGCGCTGGTGCTGCCGATCGCGGGCAACGCCGGAGACGCCGACTCCCGGACCGAGACGGTCGCCCGGACCGTGGCCGAGTTCGGTTCGCTCGACATCCTCGTCAACAACACCGGAATCAACCCGGTGTTCGGCTCGCTGATGGAGGCGGACCTGGATGCGGTCCGCAAGATTTTCGACGTCAATGTCGTTGCCACCCTTGGCTACATCCAGCAGGCACACAAGGCGTGGATGGGCGAGCACGGCGGCGCCGTCGTCAACCTCGCCAGCGTCGCGGGCCTGCGGTCCACCGGTGTCATCGCCGCGTACGGCGCCTCGAAGGCCGCCCTGATCCGGCTCACCGAAGAACTCGCCTGGCAGCTCGGTCCCACGATCCGCGTCAACGCCGTCGCGCCCGGTGTCGTCAAGACCAAGTTCGCGGAGGCGCTCGTCGCCGGCGGCGAGGACCAGGCGTCCGCGATCTACCCGATGAAGCGCCTGGGTACTCCCGAGGACGTGGCCGGGCTGGTCGGCTTCCTGGTGTCGGACGCGGCCGCATGGATCACGGGCGAAACGGTCCGGGTGGACGGCGGACTGCTGTCGACCGGCTCGCTCTAGCGACGGGACACCGGTGAGCATCCGGCGTGTGGTGCCCGACATCCGCTCCGAGAATCTCGACGACAGCCGGGACTTCTACGAACTCCTCGGATTCGTGGAGGTGATGAACCAGGGCTGGGTGATGACACTGGCCTCGCCCTCGAACCCGACCGCTCAGCTGACACTGATGCGCGACGACGCCAGTGCGGCGGTGCAACCGGATCTGAGCGTCGAGGTCGACGACGTCGACGCGGTGTACGCACAGGTCCTCGCGAGCGGCGCCGAGATCGTCCATTCCCTTCGGGACGAACCCTGGGGCGTGCGACGGTTCTTCGTCCGCGACCCCAACGGCCGGGTGGTCAACGTGCTGAGCCACCCGTGACCCGGTGACCGGACCCCACCGGGTCGCCGACCTCGTGGTGGTCGGTCTGGGTCCGGCCGGCCGGGCGCTGGCCCACCGGGCGGCGGCGGCGGGTCTCGACGTCGTGGCGGTCGACCCCCGTCCCCGGCGCCGCTGGTCGCCCACCTACGCCGCGTGGGTAGACGAACTCCCGGACTGGCTCGAACCCAGCGTGTTCGGTGCACGCGTACCGCGGCCCTCGGTGTGGGCACTGCACGAGCGCCGCCTGGACCGGGCCTACGGGGTGTTCGACAACGACGCACTGCACGATGCACTGCACCTCGACGAGGTGCGGGTAGTCGCGGTTCGCGCGCAGCGGCTTTCGACGGGATCGGTCCAGCTCGCGGACGGCACCGAGGTGCACGCGCGGGTGGTGGTCGACGCCCGCGGCGTGCGCCCGGACCCGGCGTTCGCGCAGCAGACCGCCTACGGCATCGTCGTCAGCGCGACAGTGGCGGCACCCGCGCTCGGCGGCGCACAGGCCTGGTTCATGGACTGGCGGCGCGACAACGGGACCGCGCCCGACGATCCGCCCTCGTTCCTCTACGCGGTCCCGCTCGGCGACGACCGCGTCCTGCTCGAGGAGACGTGCCTGGTGGGCAGGCCGGGGCTGTCGCAGGCCGTGCTCGAGGAACGCCTCGCGCACCGACTGCGCGCACGCGGGGTTCCGATTCCGGACGGTACCGTCCGCGAGCGGGTGAGCTTTCCGGTGCAGGCGCCGCGTACGCGTTCGGCGACACCGCGATTCGGCGCCGCCGGCGGACTCGTCCACCCTGGAACCGGGTACAGCGTGGCCGCCTCCCTGTCGGCTGCGGACTCCGTCGTCCGCGCGGTCGTCGACCGCACCGATCCGGAGGCGGCGTTGTGGCCGGTACGGGCCCGGGCGGTCCGCGGACTGCGGGACGTCGGCCTGCGCGCACTGCTGGGCCTCGAACCACGGTTCGTACCTGCATTCTTCGAGTCCTTCTTCACGCTGCCCGAGCACCGCCAGCGCGACTACCTGTCCACCCGGGACGACCCGTTCGCGGTGAGTTCGACCATGTGGACGCTGTTCCGCCACGCGCCGGCGCCCGTCCGGCGCACACTTGCGCTCGCCGCGCTGCCCGCGCGCCGAGATACGACGAGGGGACGTGTGTGAAGGTCGAGATCCAGTTGGACGCCGCTCCGGTCGACGCCGCCGCTCGGGCAGTCGAACTCGCGTCCACCGGCGCCGCCGGCCTGTTCACCTTCGAGGGCCCGCACGACGTCTTCTTCCCGCTCGTCGCGGCCGCACCGGTGGTGAACCTGGATCTGACCACCAACGTCGCCATCGCCCTGCCGCGCAGTCCGATGCACCTCGCGCACGCCGCGCACGATCTGCAGGTCCTCGCCGGGGGCCGGTTCCGCCTCGGCCTCGGCTCGCAGATTCGACCGCACATCGAGAAGCGGTACGGGGCCACCTGGTCGCGGCCCGCCGCCCGGATGCGCGAGGTGGTGCAGGCGGTCCGCGCGATCTTCGACACGTGGGAGGGCAAGGGCCGTCTCGACTTTCGCGGCGAGTTCTACACCCACACACTGATGGCCCCGACCTTCGACCCCGGTCCCAACCCGTTCGGCCCACCGCCGATCCTGCTCGGCGCGCTCGGTCCGGTGATGACGAGAACCGCCGCCGAGGTGGCGGACGGGCTGCTGGTGATGCCGTTCAACAGCGAACGGCACTTCCACGAGCGCACCCTGCCGGCGGTCGACCGCGGGCTGGCGTCCGCCGGTCGTGACCGGTCCGACTTCGAGATCGTCCCGCAGGTGATCGTCGCGACCGGGCGTACCGAGGAGCAGTTGGCCGCGGCGACCGAAGGGGTACGCCGGCTACTGGCGTTCTACGGATCCACTCCGGCCTACCGGCCCGTACTCGAGGTGGAGGGCTGGGCACACCTCCAGGAACCGCTCAACGCGCTGTCCAAGCGGGGCGCGGTGGCGGAGATGGTCGAGCACGTCGACGACGCGATGGTCGACACCCTCGCCGTGCGCGGCACCCCCGAGGACTGCGCCCGGCAGATCCGGACGCGGTTCGGCGCGCACGCGGACCGCGTGTGCTGCTACTTCCCCGGCTACCAGGTCGATCTCGCGCACGTGCGCGACCTGGTGACTGCGCTCGACGATCCCGCGCACTGACGGTCCGGTCGCCGACGGATTCGGGTAGTGCACTACTCGTGTCCGGCGGGGCGGCGCGCCCTAGCCTCGAGAGGCACCTGAAACAGCAGTCGTGGAGGCGACGTCATGCCGAACACCGCACCTGTCCCGCGGACCCCGAAGCGGATCGTCATCTGCCTGGACGGCACCGGGAACCGCATTCGCGCAACACGCAACACCAACGTGATACGGCTGTTACGCGCGCTGGAGAACACCACCGGCGAACAACTCCTCTACTACGACCCCGGCGTCGGCACCTTCTCCTCGGCCGGCGCCCGTACTCGGATCGGCCGCTGGTTCTCGCGACTGCTCGGTCTTGCCTTCGGACTCGGCCTGAAGACCAACCTGGCCGAGGCGTACACGTTTCTGATGAACCACTGGGAACCGGGCGACCGCATCTTCATCTTCGGGTTCAGTCGCGGCGCCTACACCGCTCGCGCGCTCGCCGGGCTGCTGCACAAGGTCGGCATCCCGCGTCAGTCGTCGGAGAACCTCGTGCAGTACGCGATCTCGACCTACGCCCGGCGCCACAAGTGGACCGACCAGGACCGCGCGGAGGCCGCCGAGTTCTCCAGCACCGTCTGCCGGGCGGTCGACGGTGGTCGGTTCTCGGTCCCCGTCCACTACCTCGGCATCTGGGACACCGTCAGTGCGCCGGGAATCTTCCGCCGGGACCTCCACTTCGAGAACACGCGGCGCCTGACCAACGTGCGCGCCGGCCGTCATGCGATATCGATCGACGAGAAGCGCAGGCCGTACCGGGAGTGCACGGTGCGCAACCCGAGGATCGAGGAGGCCTGGTTCGCGGGCGTCCACTGCGACGTCGGCGGCGGATTCGACGACCACCGGCTGTCGGACATCTCCCTGATGTGGGTGCTCGAGGGCGCACGCGAACACGGAGTGCTCCTGCGGCGCACCGAGGAGCTCCGAGAACTACCGAACCTCTGTGACGGCGACGCACTGGCGCCCGTGCACCGGATGTCCAGGACCTGGGCGCTGCTCGTCTACCGACACCGTCAGCCGGCACCCGGGGTCGGGGTGCACGCGAGTGTGCGAGTGCGGTGCGAGCGCGAGCCGACGTACGGCCGCCGGCTGCACGATCCGTACTGGGTCGACCGGACCTGGGACGAGCCCACCCACCACCGGCTCGGCCGTGCCGCCTGACCTCGCCGGCCTCAGGGCCGGAAGGCCCCGACCGCCTCGGTGACCGCCTCCGGGACCCCGTCGAGCGCCCAGAGCGCCAGTCCCACAGCGGCACAGGTCAGCAGCGGCCCGAGGACCGCACGCTCGAACGCCCCGCCCGCCCTGATCGAGATCAGCTCCGGCAGGCGCAGTTCTCGCCAGCGACGCCCCCGCCACGCCGCGAACGGGGCCAGGAACGGCACCCCCTCCTTGGTGATCGCGTCGCCGAGGCAATGCACCGCGCACCCGAGGCCCACGGCCACCCCGAGCGCCCTCGACCCCACCTCGTCGGGATACCAGGTCCAGGTCAGCGCCGCCAGGACGCCCGCGACCGCCGTCACCACGAGCCAGCCGTTGCGCTTGGCCCAGTCCCCCGCCAGCCCGCGCAACGCCAGCCCGAGGGTGACGAACAGCGTCGCGACGATCACCGGCCGACCGAACGCGGTGACCAGCGCGGACACCCCGACGCTCAGCAGGATTGCGAACAACGCTGTGTGCGTGAGGGTTCGGTGACCACCGCTGCGCCGCGGGTCCCTGCGCCCCCGAGTGAGCCGGTAGTACCACAGCGAGAGCTCGTCGACGCCCCGCGCCGCGAGGGTGCTGACGGGGCCGAACGAGCGGGCCACCGTCGACTGCGCGGTGTCGAGGTCGGGCAGCAGGGCTGCGCCGGCACAGACCCCCGCGAACGTGAACAGCTCCGCGGTGGATGTCGGTCCACCCCAGTGCTCGGGCAGTGCCTGTGCGACGAGAAGTCCGGCAACGGCACCGGAGACAGCATGGGTGGCACCCATCACCATGGCAGAGAAGGCCTTTCGGAACGTGACTGAGGAGCAGTATCCGAAGAGCCGCCCATGACGGTGCCAACCTACCAATCGGTCACGACAACACCGATGTCCCTGCCCCACAACGCCGATCGCGCAGCGTCGGGAGCGAACATCCCCTGGTCACTCCGGACCGACGTCCGCGACCTGACCGGGGTCCTTGTCCCGCCGCAGCCCACGCCACACCGGGTGCCGTAACCGACCGTCCCCGGTCACTTCCGAATACCGCACCTCGGCAACGAGTTCCGGTCGCGTCCAGTGCGCACCGCGCACGTCGACCGGGTCCACGAACGGCGACTGCTCGGTCGCGAGTTCGCGGGTGAGCGAACCCAGTTCTGCCAACGTCGCGTCGGTGAACCCGCTCCCCACCTTCCCTACGTAGCGCAGCCCCCCTCGCTCGTCCGGCACCCCGAGCAGCAGCGACCCCACACCCCGCGCCCTACCGCCCTCACCCGGCTGCCAGCCACCGATCACCGCCTCGCACTCGCGGAAGTGCTTGAGCTTGATCCACGACGGCGAGCGACCCGGCCGGTAGGCGGAGTCCCAGCGCTTGGCCACCAGTCCTTCCATCCGGTCGGCCCGGCTGCGGTCGAGCGCCTCCGGAAGGTCGGGCGGCGCCAACGCCGGCACCCGCCAGATATCCGAAGGGTCGAGTGGGATCGCCTCGAGCACCGTGCGCCGGGCCCGGTACGGCTTGGCGGTCAGGGTGGTGCCGTCGAGCTCGAGCACATCGAAGAGCAGCAGCGCCGCGTCCGGTCCCGGCGCTCCTCGGCGGCCGATCCGTTGCTGCAACAGGCCGAAACTCGGCGCCCCGGCGTCGTCGAAGACCACGATCTCGCCGTCGAGGACGCCCGAGTGCCCGTGCAGCCCGGCCGGGATCTCACCCAGCTCCGGAAAGGTCGCGGTCAGGTCTTGCCCGTTGCGGCTGAGCAACCGCAACGCACCCGCACCGGTCCCCGGGGCGTGATCGAAGTACACCAGGGCCCGGTACCCGTCCAGCTTGTACTCGAACGCCCACTCCTCCGGATCTGCCCGCGGCGCAAACTCTTCCACGGTGGAGCGGGAGGCCAGCATCGGCCGCGGGTCGACCGTCGAGTGCACCGGGCCGCTCGCGAGCGCCGGCCTCGCCGCGGGTGCCGGAACGACGGCGGGCGCGACACCCGACTCGAGGCGGTCGAGCACTTCACCGAAGTCCAACTGCTGCAGCCCCGATTCGGCGAGTTCTGCCCAGGTCCGCGGCGCCGCGACCATCGGTGTCGCTGTTCCGCGCAGCGAGTACGGAGACACCGTGGTCTTCGAGGCCGAATTCTGACTCCAGTCGACGAACACCTTCCCCACTCGCCGGTCGCGAGCCATCGTGGAGACGACCGTCGTCGGTGTCTCCCGCTCGAGATCGACGGCGATCGCCTTGGCGAACTCGACGCAGCGTCGCGCCGTCCATCCCGCCTCCAGCCCCGCGTAGAGGTGAATACCCTTGCTGCCGCTGGTGACCGGCAGGGCGTCGAGTCCGTGCCGTTGCAGGCGTTCGCGGACCCGGAGCGCGACCTCGGCGCAGTGGTCGAGGCTCGCCCCCGGCCCCGGGTCGAGATCGACCACCAGCCGGTCGGGATTCAGTGGTTCCCCGTCGACCCCGAATCGCCACTGCGGCACGTGGAACTCCAGCGATCCCGCCTGCGCGAAGTACACCAGCGCGGCGAGGTCGTCCACGAGCGGGTACGCGATCGTCTTGGATCCGTGTGTCATGGTGCGCCGCTCCACCCAGGCCGGCGTCGCCGCGTCGACGTTCTTCTGGAAGAAGGGCGTCGCGGCGGTCCCGTCCGGCCACCGCTTCCTGGTGACGGGCCTGCCCGCCAGCAGGGGCACCATCACCGCGCCGACCCGCGTGAAGTACTGCAGCACTTCCGCCTTGGTGGTGCCGGTATCCGGGTAGAGAACCTTGCCCAGATTGGTCAGCGACAGCCGCTTTCCCCCGACCACCACCACGGCGTCGTCAGTCATCTTCCGCCCGCCCACATGTCGGCTCCGACCTGCACCGCTTACTCGTCACCTGGCCTGATCCCACAGTATGGACCATCATGGAGGCATGCGGTCGATATGGAAAGGCTCCATCGCGTTCGGTCTGGTGAACGTCCCGGTGAAGGTCTACACCGCCACCGAGGACCACGACATCAAGTTTCACCAGGTCCACGGCAAGGACGGCGGACGCATCAAGTACAACCGCGTCTGCTCCGAGTGCGGCAACGTCGTGCAGTTCGCCGACATCGACAAGGCGTACCTGTCCGAGGACGGCACCCAGGTGATCCTCACCGACGAGGACTTCGACAAGCTGCCCGCCGCCGAGAAACACGAGATCCCGGTGCTCCAGTTCGTGCCGTCGGAGCAGATCGACCCGATCCTGTTCGAGAAGAGCTACTTCCTCGAACCGGACTCGGCCTCCCCCAAGGCATACCAGCTGCTCGCGTCCACGCTGACCGAGAGCGACCGCACCGCGCTGGTGCACTTCACCCTGCGTCAGCGCACCCGGCTGGCGGCCCTGCGGGTGCGCGACGGCGTGCTCGTCATCCAGACACTGCTGTGGCCGGACGAGGTGCGGGCCGCAGACTTCGACAAGCTCGTCGACGCCGCGGCGCCGTCGGACAAGGAACTGTCGATGGCGAAAATGCTGGTGGAGTCGATGTCCGAGGACTTCCAGCCGGACACCTACACCGACGACTACCAGACCCAGCTGCAGAAGATGCTCGACGAGGCGATCGCCAACGGCGGGCAGAAGGTGAGCGTGCCCGCCCAGGCCGCGCACGCGGCGGACGCCGAGGTCGTGGACCTGGTCGCGGCCCTGCAGCGCAGCGTGGACGCCGCGAAGTCCGGCAAGGACGGCGACGGCGCCGAGGCCGAGGCCGAGAAGCCGTCGAAGGCCGGCAAGCGCGCCCCCGCCCGCAAGACCGGCTGAGCACCCGGCCCGACGGTGTGTCGAGAGACAAGTCTGGACAGATACTCTTCGCACAGATAGTCTGCATACAGATCATCTACCGAGGAGGACACCATGTGGGAGTACGAGCACAGCGTCGACACCGCCGCCACCCCCGAGTCGATCTGGGGCCTGTGGGCGGACGTCGAGAACTGGGGCACCTGGAACGCGGACATCGCCCACATCGAGATCCGGGGCGACTTCGCCGACGGCACCGAGATCGTCATGACTCCCGCAGGCGACGAGCCGGTGCACCTTCGGCTGGCGGAGGTCACCGTGAACCGCACGTTCGTGGACGAGGCCGAGATCGAGGGTCTGGTGCTGCGCACGACCCACCGGATCGACCCACTCACCGACGGTCGCACCCGTGTCACCTACAGGATGGAGATCACCGGCGCGGGCGCCGACGAGCTGGGACCCGAGATCGGGCCCGCGGTCACGGGCGACTGGCCCGAGACCATGGCGGCACTGGTGGAGAAGGCACACGATCATGCCGCTTCGCCCCGGTGAGAGCCCGGGGTTCCTGCTCTGGCACGCCACCCTGCGCTGGCAGCGCGGCGTCGCCGAGGCACTCGACCCCCTGGACCTCACGCACGTCCAGTTCGTCCTGCTGGCCTGCATCTGGTGGCTCAACACCCACGACGAGCAGCCGAACCAACTCGCGGTGGCGCGCCAGGCCGGAACCGACGTGAAGATGACCTCGCAGGTGCTGCGCACCCTGGAGAAGAAGGAACTGATCGAACGGCACGTCGACCCCGCGGACACCCGGGCCAGGCTGCTGCGGGTCACCGATGCCGGTGCGGCGCTGGCGCCGCGGGCGATCGAGGCCGTCGAGGCGGTCGACGTGCGGTTCTTCGAACCGGTGGGCGTCGGCGAGGCCACCTCGTTCCTGCAGCGCCTCGCCACCCGACCCAACGAGTAGGTGCC
>NZ_JBHZAH010000138.1:0-11886 GCF_042754225.1 Rhodococcus sp. NPDC059234 | reverse complement strand
CGCGCCGGTGACGCCCACGACGCCGCCCGCGCCCGACCGCCCTAACCTGGACCCCGTCCTGTTGTCGACGATCGGAGAAGGGCCCTTGCTCGCACAGAGGTAGTGACGCGCTCTCGGCGCCGCGGTACTTGCCGTACCCGTGTGCCACCGCACCCACCTCGAAGGAGCATCCATGCCCTCATTGACGCTGTCCGATCTCACCTTCTCCTGGCCCGACGGCGACCTGGTCTTCGACGGCGTCGACGCCGTGTTTCCACCCGGACGGACCGGCCTCGTCGGACGCAACGGCGCCGGCAAGTCCACCCTGCTGCGCCTGATCGCGGGTGCCCTCACCCCCGACCGTGGTTCGGTGACGGTCACCGGCACCCTCGCCCGTCTCCGCCAGGACCTCACCCTCGACCCGGACCGCACGGTCGACGCCATTCTCGGCATCGACGAACAGCGAAAAGCACTGCACCGCATCGAGTCCGGCGAGGGAACCGAGGACGACTTCACCCTCGCCACGGGTCACTGGGACATCGAGGAACGCGCCGTCGCAACCCTGGACAAGCTCGGCCTCGCGCACGTCGCACCGACGCCGGATGCACTGGGCCGCACCGTCGGAACGCTGTCCGGCGGTGAGACGATGCTGCTCGGCCTGACCGCGGCGCTACTGGGCGATCCGCAAGTGCTGCTGCTCGACGAACCCACCAACAACCTGGACCTGTCGGCCAAGCGGCGACTGTACGCGGCGGTCGAGCAGTTCGGCGGTGTCGTGGTGGTGGTCAGCCACGACCGCGACCTGCTCGACCGGATGGACACGATCGCGGAACTGCGACGCGGCGAGCTCCGGTTGTTCGGCGGCAACTTCACGCACTATCGGGAGGCCGTCGAATCCGAGCAGGAGGCGGCCCGGGCTGCGGTCCGGGACGCCCGCGCCGACGTGCGCAAGCAGGGCCGCGAGCTGGTCGAGGCGCAGACCAAGATCGATCGCCGGCAGCGCTACGGCAAGAAGATGGAGTCGAGCATTCCACGGATCCTCGCCGGCGAACGCAAGCGTCAGGCGCAGGTGTCGGCAGGAAAGCTGCGCGCCAACCACCAGGACAAGCTGAACGATGCGCGTCGTACCCTGACGGACGCCGAGGAACTCGTCCGCGACGACCGCGAGGTCCGGATCGACCTGCCCGACAGCGTCGTGCACCCGGGTCAGCGGGTGGTCTCGCTCGACGGCGTCACCCTGCCGAGCGGGCAGACCGTCTCGCTGACGGTCAGCGGGCCCGAACGCATCGCCCTGATCGGGCCGAACGGGGTCGGCAAGACCACCTTGATGAAGGCGGTGGCCGCCGCTCCGCCGCTGGTGCCGTGGCGGGTACTTCAGCAGCGTCTCAACGTCTTCGACGAGTCCCGGACCCTGGCGGAGAACGTCGCCGACGCCGCTCCGCACGCCACGGACGAGCAGGTCCGGGCCCGGCTCGCCCGGTTCCTGTTCCGCGGGCGCGACGCCGACGTCCCGGCGGCGGCACTGTCCGGCGGTGAACGACTGCGGGCCGCGCTGGCGACCATCCTTCTCGCCGAGCCTGGCCCGCGGCTGTTGCTGCTCGACGAGCCGACCAACAACCTGGACCTGCCCAGCCTGCGACATCTCACCGAGGCCCTCGCCCAGTTCCGGGGCGCGCTGCTCGTCGCAGGCCACGACCTTCCGTTCCTGCGGGAGATCGGGCCGACCCGATGGCTCGAACTCACCGCCGAAGGGCTGTCCGAGATCGACCCGCCCGCCTAGGCTGGCGAGCACCCGCACCCGCGACCCGTGAGGACGCCATGAACACCGACAGCACCCGAGTCCACGCCTTTCGCGACGACGCCCTGGGCGAGCTCGACGCCACCGGGGTCGCCGAGCTGATCGCGTCGGGGCAGGCCTCGGCCCGCGAGGTGATGGAGGCGGCGGTCGAGCGGGCCGAGTCGGTGCAGGGCCGACTCAACGCCGTGCAGTTCCCCGACTACGACCGCGCCCTTTCGCAGGCCGATTCGCCGCGTCGGGGTGTGTTCGGCGGCGTCCCCACCGTCGTCAAGGACAACGTCGACGTCACCGGCCTGCCGTCGGGCCACGGCAGCGCCGCCTTCACCCCGAAGCCGGCCGACCGCGACAGCGACGTCGTGGCGCAGCTGCTGTCCACCGGGCTGGTCTCGCTCGGCAAGAGCCGACTGCCCGAGTTCGGGTTCAGCGCGTCCACCGAGTACCCGGCCGCCGAACCGGTGCACAACCCGTGGAACCCGGACTACTCCTCGGGCGCCTCGTCGGGTGGCTCCGCGGCCCTGGTCGCGGCCGGGGTGGTGCCGATCGCGCACGCGAACGACGGGGGCGGCTCCATCCGGATCCCGGCCGCCGCGTGCGGGCTGGTGGGCCTCAAGCCGACCCGTGGGCGCACCGTGGCCGACCCGATGGACCAGTCCATGCCGATCCGGGTCGTCACGCAGGGCGTCGTCACGCGAACGGTCCGGGACACCGCCAGGTACTACGCGGCGGCCGAAAACCACTACCGCAACCCGAAACTCCCGCCGGTGCGGCTGGTGGAGGGACCCAGCTCGACCCGACTGCGGATCGGGGTGATCCTCGACTCCGTGAACGGCTTCCGCACCGACGAGGAGACCCGCAACTCGGTCCGGGCCACCGCGAACCTGCTCGCCGACCTCGGCCACCACGTCGACGAGGCGCCGATGCCCGTCGGCCCGTCGTTCGTCGAGGACTTCGGCCTGTACTGGGGTTTCCTGTCCTTCGCGATCCACGGCGGGGGCAAGAAGATGCTCGGCTCCGACTTCGACAAGTCCAAGACCGACAACCTCTCCCGCGGGCTGGCGGCGATGTACCGCAAGAACATGACGAAGACACCCCGGGCGCTGTACCGGCTGCGACGCACCCAGCGCGCCTACGCCGACGCGTTCGCCAGGTTCGACGTGATCCTCTCGCCGGTGGTCGCGCACACCACCCCGCGCCTCGGATACCTTTCTCCGACACAGAGTTTCGACGACCTCTTTCGGAAGCTCGTCGACTACACGGCGTTCACCCCGTTGAACAACGCCGCGGGCGGCCCGGCGATCTCGCTGCCCCTGCACCAGACCGAGGCGGGACTGCCGCTCGCCTCGCACTTCTCCGCGGCGCACGGCGACGAGCGCACCCTGCTGGAACTGGCGTACGAGCTCGAACAGGCGCGGCCGTTCCGGCAGATCCAGCACTGAGCGGGCGGTTGGGGCCGCCCGGCGGCGGGCGGTCCCGGACCGAGCCGACCGGGGTTGGCACCATGGTCGGGTGAACTCGTACTGGGACCAGTGGTCTGCCTACCTCCCGATCGTCGTCGCGGCGACCCTCGTCCTGGTCGGGCCGCTGTGGGGGCTGACCCGTCACGCCGTCACTCTCGTGCACGAGGCCGGGCACGCCGTCGCGGCGGTGGCAACCGGCCGGCGGCTGACCGGGATCCGGCTGCATTCGGACACCTCGGGCCTCACGCTGTCCCGCGGGAAACCGCGCGGCCCGGGGATGGTGCTGACCGCGGCCGCCGGCTACCTGGCGCCGTCGTTACTCGGTCTGGGCGGAGCGGCGTTGATCGCCGCCGGTCAGCTCCGGGTGCTGCTGTGGGGCGCGGTCGCCCTGATCGTCGCGATGGTGCCGTTCATTCGCAACGCCTTCGGACTGCTCGTGCTCATCCTGTCCGGATCGTCCATCGGCGCCGTCGCCTACTACGGATCACCCACCCTGCAACTGCATTTCGGCTACGTGGTGATCTGGCTGCTGCTGATCGGGAACCTGCGCACCGTCGTCGAGGTCGCGGGAACCCGTTCGGGTCGATCGGACATCGACCAGTTGCGGATCCTCACCCGTCTCCCGCGCTGGATGTGGGTGCTGCTGCTGGCGGGGGTGTGCGTGGGGACGGGGGTGCTCGCCTGGCGGGCGCAGTACCTGTAGGTCCAGCCCGTGCCCGATCGGACACGGGCTGGAAGCCTGCCGGTGACGGAAGCGTCAGGACATCGAGGCGAACCCGGCGCCTGCCCAGACCGCCGCGAGCGCGACCGCGCCGAGGCCTGCGATGGAGCCGATCTGACCGAGCTGCTCGTTCGATGAACCCATGGAAGTACTCCTTTGTTCGAGGGGGATGTTGCCGAACCAGCGTGCGTCGAGATACGTTGCACGACTGAGCGACACCTCATTCGTACCCGCTCGCCGAATCGGTTCGCAATGCTGAGAACCTTCACGTTTCCTGCTAGATCGATTCCGATCGGACATTCGGGGGGAAACGCACAACTCGCCACCGGCCGAGCACGAAACGGCATGTGTCAGCGCCCACATCGCGGGCGCCCCGGTGCCGACGTCACGCGCTCGTTGCTCGACGGCCTCGATGATCCGACGGATCACCGTAGCCAGGCGCACGCCGTCGCAACTGGGAAACACCGGTGGGCGTCGCCCCTACCGCGCTCCCCGCGGCTGACCGGTCCGACTCAGCGCGGCGTCCACACCGCGACAGCGGTGCGGTCGTCCGTCGACCGCGACGACTCCGAGGAGATCCGGTTCGCGAGCTCCGTCAGGCGTGGCGGATTGGTCCACCCGGCGGCGAAGGCGGCGGCGACGGCGCTGCCGCCGTCGTCGAACGCGTCCGCGACGCCGTCGCTGCACACCACCAGGAGTTCCTCGGTGCCGATCTCGTAACTGGCGCCGTCGATGACGGCGTCGTCGGGCAACGGCAGGGCGAGTGCACGCGAGGTCGCGATCTCGCTACGCGTCAGGCGCCCACCGGACATCAGCAACCATGGGTCGAATCCCAGTGCGCCGGAACGAGTCTGCCGCCACCACGCGCTGCTGTCGCCGACAGTGGCGGTGTGCGCCAGCCAGGGTCCGGGGCCGTCGATGCCTTCGACGACGACCGCCGTCACGGTGGTGGCCATGATGTCGGCAACCGCGTCGAGGCTCGGTGCGTCGTCAGCGAGCACCTCTCCTGCCACCCGCATCACCGCCCGCGAGGCCACCCGCAGGTGGTCGGTCCAGTCGCCGGACACCTCGAGATGCGCGGTGAGCAGGTGTTCGGCCAGTGCCGCGCTCGCCGCCTCCGCGGCAAGGTGCGAGAGTTCCATCGCACCGAGACCGTCGCAGACCACCACCGCGAGCCTGCCGTGACCGTGCCGCACCATGTACGTGTCCTGCCGCGGGGTTCCGGCGTCGTGGTGCGCGCTTCCCCTCGTGGATGCCGCCCGGACCCGCCAGCCGTGTACGTCGAGCCCGTCGTGGACGCTGTCGGGCACGACGCCGCGCCATTGTTTCCCCGTCATAGGCGATCAGTATCCCTTCCCCTGCATCCAGGCGAGCACATCCAGGACCCGCACCGCCGGCACCGATTCCGCGAGTTCCGCGCGCTGCCGCAGGTCGACCAGCCGGTGATGCAGTTCGCCGTTGCGGTGACGAAGCGAGTACCGCATCGGCTCGAGGTGGGCGGCCTTCGTTCCGAGTTGCCTGCCGACGACGTCGTCGTAGATCGGGTAGAGACGCGGACGTTTGCGGGCAATGAGTTTCGATGCGATCGTGCGGCCGATACCGTGGATCTCACGGAGTTCGGTTTCCAGCCGCCACGCCGGCGATTCGGGCGTCATCGGCTCGGCCTCGTCGACGAGGTCCCGGTCCGGCCCCACCTCCTCGAGCCGCCGGTCGAGCGCGGGCCGCTTGTCGCCGAGCAGGACGAAGGCGCCCTGCGCGGGCACCTGCACCGACAGCAGTGTGACCGCCACCAGGTCGTCGGCGGTGAAGGTGTCGACGTCGGCCACTCGCCGGCCACTCGGATCCCACGAGTCCCAACGTGCGCCGGTGCGCAGGTGGCCCGTCTTCGTCACCGGGCGCGTGAAGTACTCCTGCAACACGTCGACGGCACGGTCGTCGTCGCCGTCCCGCAGTACCCGCGGCAGCCGGATCGGCAGGTCGTCACTCATCGGCCGACGCCTGCGCGAGGACGTGGGCCGCGAACAGGCGGTTGTGGTACTGCTCGTACGAACCCTTGCCCTTCGCGACGAGCGCCTTGGCGAGCGGTCGAATCGTGTTCTCGTGCAGCAGGAGTTGGTCGAGCTGATCGAGTGCGCCGTCGACGGTGGGACGGCAGCCGATCACCGCACCGTCCCCGTCCGCCGACGCCATGTCGGTTCGTCGGATGTCGAGCAGCGCCGTGCGTTCGGCGAGCGCGTCGAGGGTGCAGCCCGATTCGATCTCCAACGCCGAGGCCGACACGTACATCATGATGTAGCAGTCGACCGGCACTCCGTCCTCGAGTTCGGTCTGGACGGTGAGGACCTCCATCGGCCCGATGTTGAGGGTGAACAACCGCTGCCGGGCACCGGACCTCCCGGTGGACGGGAGACAGGCGAGCGTCCACTCGTCGACCTCCACCGCGGCCGGCTCGTCGAACGCCTCCGACAGGTACCCGGCGATCAGGTCGACCGAGGCCTCGAAGAGTGGATTCCGCTTGAAATGCTCGAAGTTCTCTTCGGACGCCGCAGGTTTGACGTTGTCGATCATCCAGTTCCCTCGCGTGTCGGCGTACCAGTCATGTGATGCATCGCTCTGCAGCCTATGCCTGACACCCAGCGACGACCGAGTCACCGCGCCACACACGGTGTGCCGACGTCACACCCCCACTGCGCGCGCGACGCCTGCGTGTCCTCGCCACACGGTGTGTACCCTGCGGGATCCGGTCGCACGGCGACGGCCGCTACTCGACCCCCGCGAACGACCGCATCTCGTAGTCACCCAGCGGGAAGCTCCGCGCCTCCCGGAAGGCGTTGGCGGTGGAGGTGGGCCGCAGGATCGCCGCCTCGCCGTGCTGATTGAAGTAGTAGCTGCGTGCGGTCTGGCAGCTGCCGCCGTAGAACACCGAGTCGTCGAGCTTGGCGGTCATCCGGTCGAGGAACTCGGCGTTGGCCGACTCGGTGACCTCGAAGACGTCGGCCCCGCGACGGCGCAGCTCGCCGAACAGCCGGTCCATGTGCGCCATCTGCGATTCGATGGTGGTGAAGTACGACAGTCCGCTGTACGAGTACGGGCTGGCGAGGGTGAGGAAGTTCGGGAAGTACGGCACCGCGACCCCCTCGTACGCCTGGAAGCGGTTGTCCCGCCACCACTTTCCCAGATCTCGCCCGTCGCGCCCGATCACCTCGATGGCCGGGAAGTTCACATCCCACAGATTGAAGCCGGTGGCGAGGATCAAGGTGTCGATCTCGGTGCGGCGACCGTCCGCGGTGACGACGGCGTCCGGCTCGACGCGCGCGATGGTTCCGGTCTCGAGGTGCACGTGCGGCTTGGTGAACGTCCGGAAGTAGCTGTTGGAGAACGTGGGCCGCTTGCAGCCGAAGTCGTAGTCGGGGGTGAGCTTGCGCCGCAGGCCCGCGTCGCCGACCTGCGTCCGCAGGAAGACCCGCGACGCCAGTGCCGCGCCCTTGTTGAGGACCTTCGCCTGCTTGAAGTGCAGCACCGCGCTGACCATCAACAGCTCCAGCAGCGCCCCGCTGACGGCACGAGCCCCACGCTGCACCAAGGGAACCCGCGCGAACAGCCGCCGGACGGGTCGCGGGATCGGCACGTCCACCTTCGGCACCACGTAGATCGGCGTGCGCTGGTACACCGTCAGCTCCGCGGCTCGGCGCGCCACCTCGGGGATCAGCTGCACGGCCGTCGCGCCGGTCCCGATGATCGCCGCCCGCGTCCCGGTCAGGTCGAGCGCCGCGTCCCAGGCGGTCGTGTGCACGACGGTGCCGGCGAACGAGTCGATGCCCGGGATGTCCGGCAGGTGGGGCTGGGAGAGGAATCCCGTCGCCGTGAGCAGGTACTTCGCGACGACCTGCTCGCCGCCCTCGACTGTGACCACCCAGCGCTGCCGGTCCTCGTCCCAGCTCGCCCCTTCGACCACCGCACCGAAACGCATGTGCCGGCGCAGGTCGTACTTGTCGGCGACGTGCCCCGCGTACCGCTCGAGTTCCGCGCCGGGCGCGAACAGCCGAGACCAGTTCGGGTTCGGCTCGAAGGAGTAGGAGTAGCTCACCGACGGGATGTCAACGGCCAGACCCGGATACCGGTTGACGTGCCAGGTACCACCGAGCGCGGCCTCCCGCTCGAGGATCAGCAGATTCGTCAGTCCCATCCGCTTCAGCGCAATCGCGGCTCCCATGCCGCCGAATCCGGCCCCGACAATCACCGCGTCGTACTGCACGTTCTGGTCCACAGGTCCAACCCCTTCGCCGATGTGCGTTACATGCAGTATCACGCATATTTCGTCGCGGCGACAGCCCCTCGGCCGAGCGCGGGGTTCCGTGTCCGCCCTCGCGGTGGTACGCCGGAACCATGACCCCGACCATCGACGACCTCGACCGAGCACTCGACGCGACCGGCGCCCTCGTGGCCGGCGTCACCGACGACCAGTGGTCCGCACCCACCCCCTGCCCTGGGTGGTCCGTCCGCGATCTCGTCAACCACGTGACGGCGGGCAACCACCTGTTCGCCTCGTCCCTGCGGGGGCACCCGCTGCCCGTCACCACCGTGACCGCGCCGCCCGACCTGCTGGGCCCCGACCCCGCGGGCGCCTTTCACGCCTCGGCCGACGCACTGGCGCAAGCCTTCGCCCGGCCGGGAGCGCTGGACCAAGAGATCACCTTGCCGATGGGCCGGGTTCCGGCCGTGCAGGCCCTGAACATGCGCATCACCGAGATGCTCGCTCACGGCTGGGATCTCGCCCGCGCGTCGGGGCAGACACCGCGCTACCCCGACACGGTGGTCGAGGACCAGATCTCCTTCAGCCGCGCGCTCCTGCCGAACCTCCCGGCAGGACGTGGCCCGTTCGCCCCGTCCCAGCAGGTGTCCGAGAACGCTCCCCCGCTCGACCGACTCGCCGCGCTCCTCGGCCGGACACCCTGACCCTCGGTCCCTCTGTCCCTCGGTCCCTCGGCGCGGCGATTCAGCGCCGGGTGTTCGACGGCGCCGGCGGCCGGCAACTCCGACAACGCGAAACGGGCGGGTGCGATCGACGCGATCACACCCACCCGCCCTACCGCTGCGACGCCGTGGCGTCAGATCCTCACTTGCCGCCGAGCGATCCGGTCGACAGTCCGGGCAGCAGGCTCCCCAGGCTGCCGGTGGAGGTCCCGGGGTCCGGGATCGGCGGCTTCGGGTCGGTCGGTTCCACGACCACCTCGCCGGGCACCGTGACGGTGACCGTCTTCTCCGGGGAGGTCGAGGTGTTGAACTTCTTCGTCCCGGTGAACTTCGCCGTGATCGGGTGCGTGCCCGCGTCGCGGAACGGCCACACCATCTCCGCCACGCCGTCGGCGCTCACGGCCGACGAGCCGATCCTGTTCTCCCCGTCGAAGAACTCGACGGTGCCCGCACCCGGGTTCGGGGCGACGGTCGCCTTGATGCTCACGTTGTCGCCGGTGAGCGCCTCGAGCGCGACATTGACGACCGTGTCCGTCTGGGCCACGGTGAAGACCTCGGTGCTCGAGAGCGCATTGCGGCCCTCGCCCGTCGCGACGCAGTAGGCCGCCGCGTTGACCCAGCGTGACTCGCCGAAACTGAGGCTGGTGTCCTTGATCTTGATGACCGGCGTGGCCGCGCCGGCCCGCACCCGCGTGGTCACCGTCGAGTCCTCGCCCGAGCCCGCCTTGAGCGTCAGTTCGACTGCGGGCAAACGGAAGTCGGTGTTCGCCTTGACCTGCAGGCCCTCCTTCGGCTTGTTGTCGTTGCCGCTCGGTCCGTCGTTGACGGTCTTGTTGCCGGTGCCGGTGATGCGCAGGTACTCGCCGGCGGCATTCTGGTTGCCGTCCGCACCCACCCGGAGAACGACGGGCTGCTCGCCGATCAGGTTGCTCGCCGTGCCGTCGACCAGCGCGTACGAGATCAGGTCCGCCCCCTGCGGAACGGCGACGTCGTACTTGAGCCGGCCGGTGTCCGAATCCGAGGTCCGCATCTGGCCGGGATGCAGCCGCACGGAGAACTGCTCCCCCGGGCGGACCGCGGCGGGCGCGGTGACTTCGAGGTTGTCCGAGACCGTGTAGTCCCAGTCCGATGCGCCGTCCACCCGGCACTGGTGCTGGAAGGAGACGGTCTTGGTGACCGGTGCGGCGGATGCCGCCGGGGTCACGACGGTCAGCACGCCGACCGCCACCGCGGGGATGGCGGCGACCGCGGCTGCGTTGCGGATCTTCATGGAGCGCCTTTCATCGGTGTGCACGACTCAGCGTCCGCCGAGGGAGCCGGTCGGAAGGAGGTCGGCGAGGCTGCCGCTGCCACCCGGGGTCGAGGGATCGGTCGGGCCCGGATCGACGGGGCCGGTGTCGCCGCCGGTGACGGTGACGACGTGCGGCGCGGAGGCGTACTCCTTGCCGTCGGCGCCGACGTACACGGCGGTCACCGACTTCGCGCCGGCCTTGTTGAACGTCAGGTCCAGCCGGGCGATGCCGCGCACGACCGGGCGCGGAGCCCCGACCGACTTGTTGTCGACCTTGAACTGCACTGTGCCGGTAGCGGACTCGGGGGAAACGGCCGCCGAGAACGACGCCTTCTCGCCGGTCGTCGCCGCGGCCGGTCCCTCGAGCGTGGTGGTCACGTCCGTGCCCGGGCCGGGATCGACCGGTCCGGTGTTGCCGTCGATGGCGATGGTCGCGAGCGGACCGGCGCCGGCATTGAGCGGGGCCTGGTCGTTGGCGCGCGGCGAGCACGAGGTCGGGGCCCAGATGGTGCCGCCGATCCAGTGACTGACCTGCGGCAGGAAGGTCAGGAACGACTCCGGGCTGCCGAAGTTACCGGCGGCGCCCCCGGTGCGCACCTTGGGCTCGATGGTCCCCGACGCGCCCGCCTTCAGCGAGATGCGGAACTTGGGGAAGGTGACACTGGTGCTCGCGCCGGACTGCGGGTTGATCGCTAGTCCCGCATGAGAATTGGTGGAGGAGGAGGGCCCGTTCCCGATGGTCTCGTTGCCCCCGGACAGTCGCAGGATCCCGCCGGTGGCGGAGGGATTGCCGGACTCGTCGACGCGGGTGAGTGACGCCGGCTTCCCGGCGGTCAGGTTGCCGGCGTCGGTCACCGTGGCCGAGACGTACTCGGCGTTGGCGGGGATCTGCATGTCGATCTTGACACGGGACATCTTCTGCAGGTTCGCACCGCTGGGCGAGTTCGGGATCGTGACTCCCCCGGGGTCGATGTCCACGTCGAAGGTCTCGCCCGGCGCGACGGAGGGCGGCGCGGTGACCTTGACGGTCGCCGGATTTCCGTCCGACGTCGGTCCCGTGAACGCACTCGGGACAGCGCGGCACGTCACCTGAAAGGTGGACGTCGTGGTCACCGGAGCCGGGGCGGCCGACGCCGTGACGGCGGTCAGCACCGATCCTCCGGCAATCACGCCGGCGAGCACGGCGACTTTGATTGGGCGCTGCAACATAAACGTCCTCTCGTGCGACCTGGACGGTCGCCTAGTTGAATTCCCCGCGTACCGTAATACAGATCACGTACCGGCGGGTAACTATCGATAAAACGTTTGGTCAACAAACCTCCCACCCGCCGCGACGCCCCTCGGCGGCCCGCACCGCCCGGGCAACACATTCCGCGCCATGGGACTTGACCTGCATTTTCATTCCCCGGATGCGCACCGATCGCCTACGGAGCCGACCGCGCAGGCGCGGGCCCCGTCGACATACGGGCGCCCCGAAAGTGGGCGAAATTCGAATACATCAATGTATTCAAAGCATGGTGATTGCCAGTTCAAGGATGATTTTCGGCAATTTCAATATTCGTTACGAGCCGAATCGTAAATTCGCATCCGTTACCTGACGTAGCCCGATAACGAGGCCCCATTTCCGATGCGCTGACGCGCAGTGGTGCGGTTACGGAGTCTCGGG
>NZ_JBHZAH010000137.1:0-11982 GCF_042754225.1 Rhodococcus sp. NPDC059234 | reverse complement strand
GCCCGCGGGACCCACACCGGTTCTCGCGATTACTAGTCGCGCGGCTTCTCGCGCAGCTCGTACGCCTCGATCACGTCACCGACCTTGATGTCGTTGTAGGTGACCGTCAGACCGCACTCGTAGCCCTCGCGGACCTCGGTGACGTCGTCCTTCTCCCGCTTGAGCGAGGAGATGGTGATCGTCTCCGCCACCACGACGCTGTCGCGGACGAGGCGTGCCTTCGCGTTGCGCTTGATCGACCCGGCGGTGACCAGACAGCCGGCGATGTTACCGACCTTCGAGGACCGGAACATGGCGCGGATCTCGGCCTTGCCCAGCTCGACCTCTTCGTAGATCGGCTTGAGCAGGCCCTTGAGCGCCTTCTCGATCTCGTCGATGGCCTGGTAGATCACCGAGTAGTACCGGATGTCGACGCCCTCGCGGTTCGCCAGCTCCGTTGCCTTGCCCTCGGCCCGGACGTTGAAGCCGATGATGATCGCGTTCGAGGCCGAGGCCAGGTTCACGTTCGTCTCGGTCACGCCACCGACACCGCGGTCGATGACGCGCAACTGCACCTCGTCGTCGATCTGGATGCCGAGCAGGGCCTCCTCGAGCGCCTCCACGGTGCCCGAGTTGTCGCCCTTGAGGATCAGGTTGAGCTGACTCGTCTCCTTGAGCGCTGCATCGAGATCGTCGAGGCTGATCCGCTTGCGGCTGCGGGCGGCCATCGCGTTGCGCTTGCGAGCATTGCGACGGTCCGCGATCTGCCGGGCGATCCGGTCCTCGTCGACCACGAGCAGGTTGTCGCCTGCGCCGGGGACCGACGTGAAGCCGACGACCTGAACCGGCCGCGAGGGCAGCGCCTCGATGACGTCCTCGCCGTGCTCGTCGACCATGCGGCGAACGCGTCCGTACGCGTCGCCCGCCACGATCGAGTCGCCGACCCGCAGCGTTCCGCGCTGGATGAGCACGGTCGCGACGGGGCCGCGGCCACGGTCGAGGTGCGCCTCGATGGCGACACCCTGCGCGTCCATGTCCGGGTTGGCCCGCAGATCCAGGGAGGCATCCGCGGTCAGCAGCACCGCTTCCAGGAGGGCATCGATGTTGGTGCCCTGCTTGGCCGAGATGTTGACGAACATGGTGTCGCCGCCGTACTCCTCGGTGACGAGGCCGTACTCGGTGAGCTGCTGACGGATCTTGTCGGGGTTCGCCCCCTCCTTGTCGATCTTGTTCACCGCGACCACGATCGGCACGTCGGCCGCCTGGGCGTGGTTGATCGCCTCCACCGTCTGCGGCATGACACCGTCGTCGGCCGCGACCACGAGGATCGCGATGTCGGTGGCCTTCGCACCGCGGGCACGCATTGCCGTGAAGGCCTCGTGACCGGGGGTGTCGATGAAGGTCACCAGACGCTCGTTGCCGTCCAGCTCGGTCAGCACCTGGTAGGCACCGATGTGCTGGGTGATGCCGCCCGCCTCGCCCTCGCGGACGTTGGCCTTGCGGATGGTGTCGAGCAGTCGGGTCTTGCCGTGGTCGACGTGACCCATGACGGTGACCACCGGCGGACGCTGTTCGAGGTCTTCCTCGCCGCCCTCGTCCTCGCCGTAGGTGAGGTCGAACGACTCGAGCAGCTCGCGGTCCTCGTCCTCCGGGCTGACGACCTGGACGACGTAGTTCATCTCGCCGCCGAGCAGCTCGAGGGTCTCGTCGTTCACCGACTGCGTGGCCGTGACCATCTCGCCCAGGTTGAACAGCGCCTGGACGAGTGCTGCGGGGTTCGCATCGATCTTGTCCGCAAAGTCGGACAGCGACGCGCCGCGAGCGAGACGGATGGTCTCGCCGTTGCCGCGGGGCAGCCTGACGCCACCAACTGCGGGAGCCTGCATGCTCTCGTACTCGGCGCGTTTTGCCCGCTTCGACTTACGGCCACGACGAACGGCGCCGCCGGGGCGACCGAACGCGCCTGCCGCGGCCCCGCGCTGGCCGGGACGGCCACCGCCGCCACCGGGACGACCGCGGAATCCGCCTGCGGGAGCTCCACCGGGAGCGCCTGCACCTGCACCGGCACCGGGGGCGCCGCCACCGCGGTAGCCGCCGCCACCGCCGCCGGGACGACCACCCGGACCGCCGGGACGACCGCCGCCGGGGCGACCTGCACCGGGAGCCGGACGCGCCGACCGTGCGGGCATGGCACCCGGGTTCGGGCGCGGGGGCATCGAGCCGGGGCTCGGACGCGGGCCACCCTGGCCGGGGGCCGGACGCGGACCGCCGGGGCCTGCCGCGGGACGCGGGGCACCCGGAGCCGGACGGGGACCGCCCTGGCCGGGGGCCGGACGCGGGGCACCCGGACGGGGTGCGCCCGGGGCCGGACGCGGCGCGGGACGCTCGGCCGGGGCCGAGGAGTACGGGTTGTTACCGACGCGCGGCGCCTTCGGACCGGGGCGCGGGCCACCGGGCTTCGGACCTGCGGCGGCCGGAGCCGCCGGGGCGGGTGCGGGTGCCGGCGCGGCGCTGGCCGCGGGGGCAACCGGTGCCGCGGGGGCGGGTGCCGGTGCGGGTGCTGCCGGACGGGGGCCGGGCTGCGCAGCCGAGGGCGTCGCCTTCGGTGCTGCCGGGGCGGGTACCACCTGCGGTGCGGCCGGGGCCGCCGCTGCGGGTGCCGCCGGGGCCGGAGCCGGGGCGGGAGCCGCCGGCTTGGGTCCGGGACGGGGGCCGCCGGGCTTGGGCGCCGGGGCGGTCGACGTCGCCTCGGCGGCGGGTGCCGACGACTTGGCGGACGGGAACGACTCCCGCAACCGCCGCGCGACTGGCGCCTCCACGGTGGAGGACGCCGACTTCACGAACTCGCCCTGCTCCTTGAGCCTTGCGAGTAGTTCCTTGCTGGTGACACCGAGTTCCTTGGCCAACTCGTGCACGCGGGCCTTGCCTGCCACTGCTCTCCTCACTGAGAGGTCGAGCGCGGCTTGGTGCCCGCACGACCTCGGGTTAACTCCGATGGACGATCATCGCTGGTGCTTCACGGTGTGCTCATGAGTGTGTTTGCCTGACTCTTCTCGAGCGGTACTGCGCTATCTACGTACCGCTCTGTTGTGGGTGCGACTCGACGGCGGGATCGGTGATCGCAGGACCATCGATCTCGGCGTGGAGAGCCGCCGTGTCCAGGCTTCCGGACACTCGCAGCGCTCTGCCGAATGCTCGGCGCTTCTCCGCCTGGATCAGGCATTTCCGGTCGGGATGCAACCACGCACCTCTACCGGGAAGCCTGCGCCCGGGATCGGGCACCAGTACCCAGCCCTCCGACTGGACCTGACGTGCCACGATCCTCAGCAGATCAGCGGCCAGCGTTTGCTTCCGGCACCCGATGCAGGTACGAACCGGAAACCCGGTACGCACACGCGACTGCGCCGAAAACTCATGCTGAGCCATTGACCACTCTACCGCTGTTGCCGACCGAACCGTGCATGCCGCCCCTAGACACGCGTCGGCGCAGGTCCGGACGGCGCGTCGGAGGCGGGCGCGGCGTCGCTGCGGATGTCGATCCGCCACCCGGTCAGGCGGGCGGCCAGCCGGGCATTTTGCCCCTCCTTGCCGATCGCCAGCGACAGCTGGAAGTCGGGCACGACCACGCGGGCGGCGCGCGCATCGGCGTCGACGACCGTGACCGAAACCACCTTCGACGGCGACAGCGCGTTGCCGACGAACCGGGCCGGGTTCTCGTCGTAGTCGATGATGTCGATCTTCTCGCCGGCCAGTTCGCTCATCACGTTGCGCACGCGCTGTCCCATCGGGCCGATGCACGCGCCCTTCGCATTGAGCCCCTGCACCCGCGACGCGACCGCGATCTTGGTCCGGTGGCCGGCCTCGCGCGCGACCGCGACGATCTCGACCGATCCGTCGGCGATCTCCGGCACCTCGAGCGCGAACAACTTGCGCACCAGGTTCGGGTGGGTACGCGAGAGGGTGATCTGCGGGCCGCGCTGGCCGCGGGTCACGCCGACGACGTAACACTTGATGCGCTCGCCGTGCTCGTACGTCTCGCCGGGGACCTGCTCGGCCGCGGGCAGCATGCCCTCGGCGCCGTTCGCCTCGCTGCCGATGTGCACGACGACCATGCCGCGGGCGTTGGCACGGGTGTCGCGCTGGATGACGCCGCCGACGATCTCACCCTCGTGGGTCGAGAACTCGCCGAAACTCTTCTCGTGCTCGGCGTCGCGCAGGCGCTGCAGGATGACCTGACGGGCGGTGGTCGCGGCGATCCGGCCGAAGCCCTCCGGGGTGTCGTCCCACTCCTCCCCGACCCGGTTGCCGTCCGCGTCGACCTCGCGCGCCATCACCCGGACCAGACCGGTCCGGGTGTCGACGTCGATCCGCGCGTGCGGCTGGTGGCCCTCGGTGTGCCGGTAGGCGGTGAGCAGGGCGCTCTGGATGGTCTCGATGATCGTGTCGACCGGAATGCCCTTGTCGTCCTCGATCGCCCGCAGCGCCGACATTTCGATATGCACTTGTCTACCCCTCTACCTGAAATTCTTCGTCTGTCTCGTTCGCGCCCGGCTCGTCCGTGCCGTCGTCCTCGTCGTGATCCGTGTCGTCGTCGATCTCGGCTGCGTCGACCTCGGTGGGCACCACGCGCCCGTCGGCCACGCCGCCCGCAAGCTCGAGCTCCCTGGCATTCGGTGGCGAAAACTCCACCTGCACTACCGCTTTCGCGACATCGCCGAGGACGATCTCGCGAACCGCCGGACCACCCTTGCCGGGTACCACCAACTCGACCACGCCGTCACCGAGTGCTCCGACACGTCCGAGCACCTTCTCGTCGGAAAGCTCGACGAGCACCTTGCGGCCGCGTGCGCGGCGCCAGTGCCGCGGCTCGGTGAGCGGCCGGTCGATGCCGGGCGAGGTGACCTCGAGGGTGTACGGCGCCTCACCGAATTCGGGTGCAGCGTCGAAGACCTCGGAGACCACGCGACTCAGCTCGGCGACCGCGTCCAGCTCGAGACCGGCATCGCTGTCCACGACGACCCGGACCACACTGTGCTTGCCGGCCTGCGTGACCGACACGCCCTCCAGGTCGTATCCCTGGCGGTGCACCAGATCGGAGAGGAGCTCGAACACCCTCTCCTTCGACGGAACCGGCATCAGTAGAGCTCCTCGTTCAGTTGTGGTCGGATCACAAACCTGTAGCGCGAACCCTAAGGATATCGCGCATTCGGCGGCTCGGTGACCAGCCTGGGTCCACCCGCTCGATCCGGCACCTGACAAGATGGGGCCCGTGCCAGCAGCCGTCGTCTCGTCACCACTGTCCCGGCGCGCCGCAATTCGGGTCGGCGCTGCGGTCCTCGGGCTCGCAGCCGCGGGCGCCACCGCCGGTTGCGGCGCAGGCAACGACGACGCACCACCCGCACCGGATCCCCTACTCGTCGCAGCGGCCGCCGCCCGGCGCGACGCCGAGACCGCCACCGCCGCCACCGCGCTGGCGCCGGAGCGCGCCGGCGCGCTGGCCGTGATCGCCAACGAGCGCACCGCCCATGCCGACGCCCTGGCGACGGAGATCGCACGAGCGGCCGGCGCGAGCACCAGCTCCGTCACGGCCGCCGCGGCGCCGACGACCAGCGGCCCCGCCGCTCCCCCGCCGACCGTCGACCAACTGCGCACCCAGCTCGCCGAATCGCAGCGCGGTGCAGCAGATCTCGCCCGCCGACTGGACGGCTACCGCGCCGGACTGCTCGGCTCGATCAGCGCGGCCGTCGCCGCGCAGCAGGCGGTGTTGCTGCCATGACCTCCCCCACCACGTCCGCCTCCGCCACGATCGGTCCGGAGCAGCGCGCCCTCGTCGATGCGCTGAAGGCCGAACACGCCGCCGTCTACGCCTACGGCATCGTCGCGGCCTTCTCGAATCCCACACGCGCCGCGCAGGTTTCGGCCGACGCCGCGGCACACCGGGCCCGTCGCGACGCGACCGCCGACGCGCTCGCCGCGGCGAGTGTCACCGCCCCCGGATCCGAGGCCGGGTACACCCTCCCCTTCCCGGTCACCGATCCGACCACGGCCATCCAGCTGGCCGCACAGGTGGAGGTGGACACCGCGGTCGCGTGGCGGTCGGTGATCGAGCGCGCCCAGTCCGAGCCGACGCGCGCGATGGGCGTGGACGCGCTCACCGAGTCGGTCCTGCGTGGCGCTCGGTGGCGCGCGGTGCTCGGTGTGACGCCCCCGACCGTGGCGTTCCCCGGCCAGCCCTGACTCCCCACCCACGAACGCACCCCCGCTGCCGCCGCCCCCCGGCGCTGCACTCGCAACGCTCGGGGGACGACGACAACAGGGGTGTGATGCAATCGGCCGGCTAGACCGATTCCCGGCCCCGCCCCGGCATGAACATCGCGACGACCAACGCGACCGCGACCGAGGCCGCACCCACCAGCAGCGCGGGCTGCAATCCGTCCGCGTAGCCGGCCGGGGTGAGGCTGCCGCCCTTGGCCAGGAACACCGCCGTGAGGGTCGCGACGCCGAGCGCCACACCGATCTCCCGGATCGTGGAGTTCACGGAACTCGCTGTGGCGTGGTCGATCTCGGCCATGTCCGCCAGCACCG
Source organism: Rhodococcus sp. NPDC059234 (assembly GCF_042754225.1). Taxonomy (NCBI): domain Bacteria; kingdom Bacillati; phylum Actinomycetota; class Actinomycetes; order Mycobacteriales; family Nocardiaceae; genus Rhodococcus; species Rhodococcus sp. NPDC059234. The sequence continues at coordinate 5,418 of NZ_JBHZAH010000137.1, read as the reverse complement.
CGGTCGCGCTGGGCGCGAACGTCAGCCCCATCCCGACCCCGGCCATCAGCAACGCCGGAATCATCTCGCCGTAGGTGGCGCCGGGCTCGAGCACCACCGACATCCACACGAGCGAGGCGGCCTGCAGCGCGAGACCGGCGACCAGTAGCACCCGCAGTCCCACCCGCGGCGCCAGGATGCCCGCGATCGGCGCGACCACCATCGGCGCGGCCGTCCACGGCAGGGTGCGCAGTCCGGCCTGGAACGGCGTGTACCCCATCACGATCTGCAGGTACTGCGCCAACAGGAAGACCGCGCCGAACATGCCGAGGGTGAATGCGAGTCCGATGACGTTCGCGATCGAGAAGCTGCGCGAGCGGAACAGCCGCATCGGCATCACCGGGTTGTCGGCGCGCAGCTCGCGGACGACGAATGCGACGAGGGCGAGTACGGAGGCGCCGAGCACGCCCAACGTCGCCGCCGAGGTCCAGCCGTCGTCGTTGCCGTGCACGATCCCCCAGACCCCCAGGAAGACACCGACTCCCGCGAGGAGCACGCCGAGCAGGTCGAGTCGCTGACGCCGGCCCCGGGACTCGCCGAGCGCGTACAGCGCCAGCGGGACCGCCACCAGTGCGACCGGCACGTTGAGCCAGAAGATCGCCTGCCAGGAGACGCCGTCGACCACCGCGCCGCCGACCACCGGGCCGAGCGCGACCCCGAGCCCGGACACCCCGCCCCAGACACCGATGGCGAGGGCGCGCTTCGACGCCGGGACCGCGCCGGCCAGCAGCGTCAGCGAGAGGGGCATGATCGCAGCCGCGCCCGCACCCTGGACCGCACGCGCGGCGATCAGCATCGCCGGCGTGGTGGCCAGGGCCGACGCGATCGACGCTGCGGTGAAGACGGCGATGCCGTAGAGGAACAGCCGCCGCCTGCCCCACCGGTCACCGAGGGTGGCGGCGGAGAGCATGAGGGTGGCGAAGGCGAGTGTGTAGGCGTTGAGGAACCACTGCAACTGCCCGACCGTCGCGTTCAGGTCGGCCCGGATGACGGGCAGCGCACTGGTCATCACCAGGTTGTCGAGGGTGGCCATGAACATCGGCAGGGAGGCCGCGAGCATCGCCAGCCAGATCGGCACGGTGCGACGTCGGCGACCCTCCACGGGCGGCGCCAGTACGTCGAACTGATCGGTAGTTGTGGTCATCACTTCTCCTGGATCGGAGCACGTAGTGGACGTCCGGGTTGTCGGTCCCGGCTTGTAAGCATCGAATGATTACTTAACTTCCTCGACGCTAAGGCATCGAGTGATAACCTGTCAACATGTCTGCGACACGCGGTTCCCAGCCCGCCACCCGGATGAACGCGGCGGACCGGCGTGAGCTCGTCCTCGCCGCGGCGTCCCGGGCATTTGCTCGCGGCGGATACGCCGGGACCAGCACCGATGCCGTGGCCAGGGAGGCCGGTGTCTCCCAGCCGTACGTGGTGCGGATGTTCGGCACCAAGGCGGAACTGTTCCGTGAGGTCTTCGCGCGGGCGCTCGCCCGCATCGTCGAGACCTTCGACGCCGAACTCGACAAGATGGTCATCGACCCGGACAGCGACGAGTTCTGGGCTCAACTCGGGGCTGCATACGGCGGGCTCATCTCCGACCAGGACCTGCTGCTGGTGATGATGCACGGCTTCAGCGCGGGTGGCACCCCGGAGATCGGCGCCCAGGCCAGATCCACGATGTCGCAGATCTACACCCAGATCCGTGACCGCACCGGATGCACGCCGGAGAAGGCGCGCGAATTCATCGCGCAGGGCATGCTCGTCAACATCATGCTCGCGATGCGTGCCGACGAACACCTCGACGAGGACCCGGCACTCGGTGAACTGACCGCGTGCGTGCTCGGCGGCACCCTGGATGCGGCTCTGGCCGAGTCGGCCGCGGATCAGGAGTAGGGGCGCCGCGCCGGAAGAGAACCCGCTGCGACTGTGACCGCGGACACCCTAGGCTCGACCCGAGTACGGATCATCGACACCGAGGACGGGACGAACCCTGTGCCACAGACCAACGAACACCTCGCCCGGCGAATCGACGACCTCGAGCAGATCGAGGCGATCAAGACGCTCAAGTACCGGTACTGGCGGGCCTGCGACGGCAAGGACCCCGAGACGTTTCGCGCATGCTTCGTCGCCTCGGGCGCGAGGATCGACTACGGCGCGCTGGGGGCCTTCGACGACGCCGACCCGATGGCCGAGATCTTCGCCAAGGTCGCCCTGCACACCGTCGACGGCAAACACGTCATCTTCGACATGCACCACGGCATGCATCCCGAGATCACACTGACCGGCGAGGGCACGGCGACCGGCCGGTGGACGCTGCGATTCCGGCAACTGAACCTGCTCGACCGCACGGAGAAGCTGTGCACGGGCGAGTACGACGACGAGTACCGCCTCGAGGACGGCGACTGGAAGATGTCCAAGTGCCACTTCACCGAGACCTGGTCGATGGTGCGCCCGCTGCCCGACGACGCCGTGATCACCGAGGGCGCCTTCGCGGAGGCGGCGCGATGAGCAGCGGAGACAACCGCGTCGCGCTGGTCACCGGCGCCAGCCGCAGCGTCGGCAAGGGCATCGCCCTCGCGCTCGGCTCGGACGGCTGGACCGTGTACGTCACCGCCCGCGGGGAGGTCGGGACCGGCGGCGCCCTCGACCGCACCGCCGCCGAGATCGCCGAACGCGGCGGCCGCGGCATCGCGGTGCAGTGCGACCACAGCGACGACGGTCAGATCGAGAAGCTGTTCACCCGCATCGCCGGGGAGCAGGGCGGCCGACTGGACCTGCTGATCAACAACGTCTGGGCCGGCCCGTCCGACGGGTACGCGGGATTCTCGCAACCGTTCTGGAAGCGACCGGTCAGCGACTGGGACGCACTGATCGGGCTGGGACTGCGGGCACACTACGTCGCCGCCGTCGAGGCCGCGAGGCTGATGGTGCCGCGCGGCTCCGGCCTGATCGGCAACGTCTCGTCGTTCGGCACCCGCGGCTACCTGCACTCGGTGCTGTACGGCATGTCGAAGGCGGGACTGGACAAGATGGCCGCCGACATGGCCGTCGAGCTGAAGGGCACCGGTGTCACCACCCTCAGCTTCTGGCCGGGGCTGGTGCGTAACGAGCGGATGGTCGCCAGCGGCATGAAGAGCTTCGAGGGCTTCTCCCTCGACGACGCCGAGACACCCGAGTTCATCGGGCGGGTCGTCGTCGCGCTGGCGAACGACCCGAAGGTCGGTGAGCGCAGCGGCCGCACGCTGATCACCGCGGAGACGGCACTGGAGTACGGCGTCATCGATGTGGACGGGCGCCAACCGGTGTCGCACCGCGCCGCATTCGGCGGTGGCGCGCTCTTCTGAACCGCGACCTCCGGACTGGCGCCTCCCCGTAGCCGGGAGCACGATGGACACGTGACCATCGAACGCGTCGCCGAGTGCCGACTCGTCTATTCGGACGGTCAGGGTCGGCAGCAGATGCTGTCCCTGACCCTCGACCAGCCGCGGGTGACCGTGGGTCGATCGCCCGCCTCGGGTCTGCCCTTGACCACCGACGAGGAGGTCTCGCGGTTGCACGCGGTGCTCGAGTGCGTCGACACGCACTGGACGATCGTCGACGACGGACTGTCGCGGAACGGGACCTTCGTCAACGGCGACCGGATCCACGGCAGGCGCAGACTGCGGCACGGCGACAGCATCCGGATCGGCGCGACCATGCTGACCTACGACGAGTTCGGAGCCGCGACCGACGAGGCGACGATGGTCGCCGCGAGCACCCCGAACGTTCGCTCGCTCACCGACACCCAGCGGTCGGTGCTGCTGGCGCTGTGCCGGCCCTACAAGCACGGGGCCGCGTTCGCCAATCCGGCGTCGAACCAGCAGATCGCGTCGGAACTGTTCCTCAGCGTGGACACCGTCAAGACGCACCTGCGCGCGCTGTTCACCAAGTTCGGCGTCGAGGACCTGCCCCAGAACCAGAAGCGGGTGCGCCTGGCCGAGCGCGCCATGCACAGCGGGGTCGTCAACGCCCGCGACCTGTAGTCGGTCGGCTCAGCTCGCGACGACCATCCGCGAATCCTGGGCGGCGGCGCCGTCTCGGGCGGCCCTGGCGAGCAGGCCGCCGATCGCGGCGGCAACCTCGGGTGCCCGCTCGAGGATCACCGAATGGCCGGCGCCCTCGATGCGGACCAGTTCGGAGCCCGGCAACCTCGCCGCGAGGGCCTCGGAGTGCTCGAACGGTGTCATCAGGTCCGCGGAGCCGCAGACGACGAGGGCCGGGACACCGGCGAGCGCAGGCACCGAGCCGGATTCGTCGAACTCGGCGAACGACTTGAGGAAACTGGACATCGTCACCACGGAGGTGTCGTTGACCATCGCCGCCGCCAGCGCCACCACCCGCGGGTCGACGTTGCGGTTGCCGGTGCCCGCGACGCGAACAACGCCCGTGCACACTCGGCAGCTCACGCGCTTCGAGCCGGCAGTGACGCGCGGGGCCCACCGCACCGCTGCATGGAACAGCAACACCGCGGGACTGCGCAACAGTCGCCCGAGCCCCACGTCGGCGAGCCCGTTCGCGGCGGTGGAAATCAGGGCGATCCCGGCCAGCCTCGCCCCGACCGCTGTCGGGTTCTGCCGCGCGTATGCGAGCGCGGTCATCCCGCCCATGGAGTGCCCGACGAGCACCACCGGCCCGCTCGGGACCACCGCCGCGAGCACCGCGTCCAGGTCGCGACCGAGCTGGTCGATCGTATAAGTAGAGGGTGCGGCGTGCCCCGATTCGCCGTGCCCGCGGTGGTCGTAGAACACCATCCGCACGCCGGACCCGCAGGCCCGCTCGAGGAACGCTCGGAGCAGATACCAGGATTCCGACCGCAGGCAGTGCCCGTGTACGAACACCGCGGTGACCGGGGCGTCGGGGCTGCCGAACTCGCTGACGGCCAGCGGAACTCCGTCGTCGGCAAGGACCGTGACGCGACGCCCGCCGGTGGTGACTGTCTTCGACATGGTGCCCTCCTCACGTACTTGCTGTATCGGCGCGACGCCGCAGTTCCTTACACCCGGGTCCCTATTTCACGGGAGGCAGTCCGGGAAGGTTCGGTCCGTTGCCGAGGTCGACCCCGCCGGGGCCCGCCCCGATGCCGCCGACGCCGAGTGGGCCGACGTTGACACCGCCGATGGCTACATTGCCGTTCGAGCCGGAGGTGCCGGCCGGGGGCTGACCGTTCGCGGGCGCACTGGCCACGGGTGCGCCGAACCCGAAGTCCGGGGGCGGCGTCTGCGCGGCGGCGATGCCCGCGCCCGCGGAGAGCATGAGCAGGGCTGCGGCGGTCGCCATGAGTCCCCGCCGGGCGGTGCGGGTGTCGAGCACTGTCGTGTCGAACATTGTCTGTCCCTTCGTGGTACGGAG